>JAYVQJ010000209.1:0-2634 GCA_043777235.1 Planctomycetia bacterium | reverse complement strand
ATGCCAGCAAGCTGAGCTTTGAGCACAACTCCATGAAGTTCCTGAAGTTGATCGGGGACGGTACCGGTGGCCAAAACACGGGTCAAGTCAGAGCGATAGCCGCTCGGAAGTGCCGCTCCCCAGTCCACTAAAAGGAACGGAGCCTCGCCAATCCGCCGCTCTCCCGGCCGGTAATGCGGCAGCGCCGAATGATCGCCGACCGCGATGATCGGCTCGAACGCGGCGCGGTCGGCACCGAGCCGTCGCATCGAGTGCTCCAACTCGTGGGCGATTTGTCGTTCGGTTAGCTCGTCGGTCAGCGTCGCCTTCATCGCGACGAACGCTCGCTCGGCAATGCGGATCGCGAGCCGAGTTTCCGAGATTTCAAATTCGTCTTTGACCTGCCGTAGTTTCTCGACGGAGTTCGCCAGCGGCTTGATCTCGATCGACTTTCCGGCGTCGGTCTTGGCGATGGTGTCGCTCAGCTTTGCGAATTCGTCGGCGGTGACGATGTGCGATTCGAGGGCCAGTTTCGCTGGCTTGGCTCGCGCGATGACGCTGGCGATTTGGTCCGGCTGCTTTGTCTTCTGAGTCCGAATGTCGGCTTCCAGGCCGGGGCATTCTTCGGCGATTTGCGTTTCGTAGCGGCTGTCGGAGATCAACACACGCACGCCCGATCCGATCAACAGAGCGCTGCTGTCTCCGGAGAACCCGGTGAGATAGCTGACGTTTGCGACTCCGGTCACGAGCAGTGCATCGACGTCGGCCTCGCGGATCAGCGACAGCAGTTTTTCTTGTCGAGCCAAGTATCGTTCAAGCGGCATGGTGTTCCTCTCAGAGGTCGAATCGTAGACCAATCGGTTACGATCTCCAAGAACTGGCGGTCAAAACCAGCACGACGCACGAGCGAGTGTTTTTTCACAAGCGACCACTCGCTCGCGCGTCGTGCTGGTGTATCGGGCTCTCCTTCTGATTCAATGTGACGAGGCTTCTCATGCGGCTCCCTGTCATTCGCGGTGTCATCGACCGTCGTATTCTGGTGAACTATCGAGTGGACCCAGCAGTGCTGGCTCCGCTGTTGCCATCGCCGTTTCGGCCGAAGCTGGTGCGTGGCGTTGCGTTGGTGGGGATCTGCTTGATCCGACTGAAGCAACTGCGACCGGCGTTCTTGCCGTCATGGCTGGGAGTGTCATCGGAGAACGCCGCGCATCGAACGGCGGTTGAATGGGATGAGAACGGAACGGCTCGTAGCGGAGTTTATGTCCGTCGTCGCGACACGAACTCGTGGCTCAACACGTTGGCTGGCGGGCGGCTGTTTCCGGGATTCCATCACCACGCGACCTTCGGCGTTCGCGAGTCAGCCGAGGATCTGTCCGTGACGATGCGCAGCGACGACAGCGAGACGAACCTTTGTGTTCGAGGTCATCTCTCGCCGAAGTGGCCATCGACCTCGATCTTCTCGTCGCTCGCCGAGGCGTCCGCGTTTTTTGAAGCTGGAGCGATGGGCTACTCGGCGACACCAACGGCGTCCCGGTTTCAAGGACTCGAACTACGTTGCAACAACTGGCACGTCGAACCGCTCAGCGTCGAGGAAGTTCGCTCCAACTTCTTCGACAACGAATCACTGTTTCCGAAAGGTTCGATCGAGTTCGACTGTGCTTTGCTGATGCGGAACATCGTCCACGAATGGCACGAGCAAGCCGACTTGTGCTGCGCGGCGGCGTGACTTCCCAACGTAGACCGGTCACTCCGTGACCGGAGAATCCGAGTCATGGAATGACTCGGCTACGATGCGGCTCGGCTACTTTTCTTGACGCGGCGACTTAGAATGCCCCGCCAACTCAAACATTGGATTGACTCATCGCCGTGACCACACCTGCCACTGTCATCACTGATTCCGCTCGTATCGACATGGACCGCCAGCGCCGCTGCGGGTTTCCCGAGGTCGTCTTCTGCGAAGGGAAGTCACCGGAGTCAGTCGCGGAAATTTTCGCAGCCTTGGTTGTGGCCGGGCAAGAAGCGTTCGGCACGCGAGCGTCGCCGGAACATGCTGCTGCCGTGCAACATCGTTTGCCAACGGCGGAGTATCATCCGATCGCTCGCACAATCCGCGTGACGGTCGGTGTGCCGCAACCGCCTCGTGGCAAAGTCGCTGTCGTCACGGCAGGAACGGCTGACCGTCCTGTGGCGGAAGAAGCTCTCGAAACACTGCGTTGGATGGGCTGTGCCGTCGAAAGAATCGAAGATGTCGGCGTCGCTGGTCCGCAGAGGTTGTTGGCCGTTGTGCCGCAATTGCGAGACTGCGATGTCGTGGTCGTGGTTGCTGGAATGGAAGGCGCATTGCCGTCGGTTGTCGGCGGACACGTCTCGTGTCCGGTGATCGCGGTGCCGACGAGCGTCGGTTACGGCGCGTCGTTTGGTGGGATCGCCGCGTTGCTCGGCATGTTGAATAGCTGCGCGGCGAATGTGACGGTCGTGAACATCGACGCGGGCTTCAAGGCGGGGTATGTCGCCGGGCTGATCGCGAAGCAGAAGTCGAAATCTGAGATTTGAAATTTGAGATTTGGAATTCCACATGCGGCTCATCGAGACACTTCCGTCGCCACCAATTCGTCCGGCCGATGCTCACAAGGGGACATTCGGGCGAGTGCTCGT
>JAYVQJ010000208.1:0-2638 GCA_043777235.1 Planctomycetia bacterium | reverse complement strand
CGCTAGCCCCGGTTCGTACCGCAAAAACCGGGGCTAGCGCCGCGCGGCTAATTTGTGCGATCGGTATCAGATGTCCCTAGCGGGACAAAGGCAATCGTCGCCGATGAAGACATTCACGGACGCCGATCACGTCGGCCATCGAACGTGACATTTGACCGATGCCGTTGAGGGCATCGTGCGTTTCGTCCCGCCAGGGACATCGCGAAAATAGCCCACCGTTTCAACGGTGGGTGGCGAGATCGCTCGACGAGGGCCAAGCCCCGGCAGGGGCGAAAGAGGTCGGTGCTCGCCGCTCCGCCGTTCGCGAACATCCACTCGACCGGAGGCACCGGAAGCCGAGGCCACGCGAGGCAAGATGTGCGAATGGCACGCCCCTGAGTCATCGAAGGACGTGGCCATCGGGTTCATTGGATTCCACGCCCTTGGCAGCGCACGCCACCCGTTCACATCAATGTTTGAAATCATGGTGCGACATATTGCCATCTGGCGCTGATTCCAACGTATTCGAATTCCGCTTGCGATTTCGCTTCTTCAATCGAGTCGTGGTAGGTGTCTGTGATGCTGCGCCAATCCGAGTCACATCGGAACAAATAGTATCCAGGATCATCGGGGTACTGGCAGATGGCCAGCCCCGCAACAAGCAATTCAATATTCTCAGGAACGATGTGGCGGCAGAGTCCAGTTTGACGTTGCCATGTCCCGAATATCGAGAAGCAGAGAACCGTCGCGCCACCGATGTCGGTCGGCGGCGATTTGGCAATCGGACGCGGTAGTCCGTCAATCGGCTCGCCGCTGGCAACCATTTCCTTGAGCCAACCAACGCGGCCGATCACCTCTCGTAAGACAATTTGTTCGGAAGGGCAAAACGATTCTGAATGCCGAACCGCGTAGTCGATCCAGCAATGCTCGAATAGTTCCTGAGAAAAAGCGTCTTCCTTGAAGCCGAACGAGCCATCGTCGCGCTTGAATACTTCGACTCGCCGAAGGCGGTCGCGCGAATAGATGGTTCGGACGACTTCCTCGATCATCTCACCCCTCCACCGCACACGGCGCTGTCAGACGGACTGCGGGTGAGATTCGCGTCACGCGGCGATGCGGTTGGCTTGAACGTCATGCAGTCACGGAATGGTTTCTCGACAACAGCTCGCGGGCCTTTTCGATGCCGAGGTATTCGTCGATTTCGCCGCGAAGGTGTTCGATGACGTCCATCGGGCCTTCCAACTGCAAAGCTAACTGCGACGGGTGCATCGTGTCCGCTTGCCGCAGCAGTTCGGCGACGACTTCTTCCATGTTGCGGAGTTGCTCGCGAGCCTGAGTTAAAGCGGCTTGATTCTCGATCATGGTCACGTCGCAGATGGTTCGAGTCATTCAACTTTTGTGGGCCAGCGAAGCCGTTCGTGGATTGGCTTCGCGAGGTGCGACCGAGACCGTCACTGTCGCCTGAATGGCCAGGCCAATGCGGTCCAGGATGTCGGAGCGGAGATTGCGTTGTCCTTCCAGCCACTCGCCGAGTTGTCGCGGTTCGATTCCAATTGCGTTTGCAATTTGAGTGACCGACCGGCCGCTGTCATGGATGGCACGGCGAAGTTGGCCGCTGATCGAAGACTCGCTGGCAGCGTCCTCCAATCGTTCAAACTGAACCGCGGCCTGCTGTGCGTCATCCAGGCTCCACGAGCGCCGAATTTCCGCCATCCGCTCCGGCGAAATTTCTCGACCAGCGCGGGAATTGCCTGTGTTCGATTCTGGAGTTGTTCCGCTCATGTCTCACCTTTACTTTCGTCGGCGAGGGACTTCGTAGGCGGTTCGCGGAATCACGCTGATTCCGTCTTCCAAAGTATCGTAAGCACAGAAAATGAACCGTCCATCCGTCGTTTCTCCGAAGCAGCAATCCGAACCGCTGCTTTCGCTGATGCCGACCGCTTCGGGATCACCAACGACCTCTTCAAAATCCTCTGGCGTCAAATCGTGTTCTGCCAAGTGCTCAACGATTTCGTCGTTCCAGAGAAATTCGTAGTACGGCATGGTTGGCTCACGTCATTCCCACGGACGGCAGTCTATCACAATCTATCCCTCCACCACATACGGGGTCGTCAGCCGGAACTGCGGATGCGATTCGAGGTACGCGGCGATGCGATCCGTGCGCGAGAGGGCGGTCGGGATGAAGTCCACCGCTTGTTGCAGGCGGTCGTTGGGTTCGGCGCAACTGAAACGGAGGAAGCCGGCTCCTGCTTCGCCGAAGCATTCGCCGCCGAGGCAGGCGACGCCGAAGTGGTCGTCGGCTCCTTCCAGCAGGTACAGCGCGAGGCCGTGGCTCTTGATGCCCAGACGGTTGCAGATCGGGGCGACGTTCGGGAAGACGTAGAACGTCGCGGTTGGGTCGAGCGTTTTGAAGCCGTCGATCTGGTTCAGGCCGTTCGTCAAGAGGACCACCTTCTCGCGGAACTTGGCCATGACAGCGTCGCGTTCAACGGAGTCTCGTTCTAGCGCGGCCTTGCCGGCGAGTTGCACGATGGGCGGAGTGCAGCTCAGCGTGGTGTTGATCATCTTGCTGATCGAGTCCACGATCTCGGCCGACGAGACCGCGAAGCCCAGACGCCAGCCGCTCATGCTGTAGCTTTTGCTGAACGTGTACGCGGCC
>JAYVQJ010000207.1:0-2639 GCA_043777235.1 Planctomycetia bacterium | reverse complement strand
TCGTCGAGAAGATCGCCGTGAACAACACGATCATCACCGTCACACCGGGAAAGAAATACTCTTGATAGCTCATCCCCTTCGGTGCCCATTCCGGAGCCTGAAACGAACCACGCAGTCCAGCCCCGAACAACACCCAAAAAATCAACGGCTGCCCCAATGCCCCGATAACACGAGTTCGCTGCCGAAAGAACCGCAGCAGCTCGCGCCACGTCAGCGTCCAGATCGGCAGCCAGAAATTTGGAGTGCGGTGACTTGTCACCGCTTTCAATTGTGGCGAAGCCACTTTTTGTTCCTCACTCAAAGCGGCTCCGCCGCAAGCCAAAGCGGTGACAAGTCTCCGCACTCCAAATCAATCTTCCCAAAATCGGTGTCCCGTCTTCGCGATGAAGACATCTTCCAACGACGGCTTGCCGAGCGACACCGAGGTGATCTCCTCAGGAAACGCTTCGACAAGTTCTCGCAACAGTTCGTGTCCCCGAGCACGCTCAATCCGCAGCGATTGGCCGAGCAACTTGGGCTCGATCCCAAACCGCTCCGCAATCCGTTGCGATAGCTTCGCCGGATCTTCCGCCGAGATCGTCAGGCAATCGCCGCCGATCTCCGCTCGCAATTCGGCGGGAGTTCCCAACGCGACCAACTGGCCGCGGTCGAGCAATCCCAACCGATCACACTTCTCCGCCTCTTCCATCAAGTGCGTCGTCACCACGATCGTCACGCCGCTCCCATCCCGAAGCTGCTGCAAGTACCGCCACAGATCGTGCCGCGCGCCGGGATCGAGTCCCGTGCTCGGTTCATCGAGCAGCAGCAATTCCGGATCGTGCAGCATCCCCTTCGCGATTTCCGCTCGGCGTTGCAGACCGCCCGACAATGAATTCACCAACGCGTGCATCCGATCGGTCAGACCCAAGCGACCCAGTCGATCATCAATCCGCGTTGCCAGCGTTCGGCCGTGAAGTCCGTAAAGATGCCCTTGATGAATGAGGTTCTCACGAACCGTCAATCGCCGATCGAGACTGGGAGCTTGAAACGTCACTCCGATCTGCTGTCGAATCGCCGCCGAACTCGTCGCGACATCGAAGTCGAGCACGCTGACTTGTCCCGATTGAATCGGCAGCAACGTCGAGAGGACTCGAAACAGCGTCGTCTTGCCACCGCCGTTGGGGCCGAGCAATCCGAAGATCTCGCCGCGCCGAATCTCGAACGTCACTCGATTGAGCGCCGGCCGATCGCCATAGGCATGAGACAAGTCATCAACACGGATGGCGATCATGGCAACCCTGGAGTGCGGTGGCTCGACACCACCCTCCATCAACGCGGCAGACAGCATTCAGCGAATCACAATAATTCCTCGTGACCAACGATTCTCGCCAATTGTCACGACAACGCTTCCCAAAATCATGTGCCTCAACTGCCGCGAAAATGGAGGGCGGTGTCGAGCCACCGCACTCCAAAGCTAGTGCTCGGCGGCTGCCGGTCCGTGATGCGCCGCCGCACGAGCTTCATGCTCGGCATAATCCTGCTGTTGCGGGACATCCTGAGTGTAGTAGTGCTCGCCAATGTCCGGCGTCAGAGCTAACGGCAAACCCAAAGCCAGAACAGTCGTCGGCGCGAGGAGCACGTACTTCCAACCACGCTCGAATTTCAGGTGCATGAACCACGCCATCACGCACAGTGCTTTGCAAGTCGCGACGGACAGCACCGCCACGACTTTGACTCCCCATGGCAGATGCACCACGTCCGCCAGAATCGAGATCAACGTGAAGACGCACAGCGCCCCGAAGATGACCGCGTACTTGGGATGCTCGTGATGGGAATGATCGTCGTGCATAAATCTTTTCCTTCAAACCCCACCGAGCTTGTCCCGGTGGGGGAAATCATGAGTTGTCTCAAACGATGTAAAGCAGCGGGAACAAGAAGATCCAGACCAAGTCGACGAAGTGCCAATACAGGCCGCTGTTCTCGACGAAGTCATGCCATTTCTCCAAGTTGGCCTGCTTGAGCACGATCCAGAACAAGAGCATGCCAATGATCACGTGCAGCGCGTGAAAGCCGGTCATCAGGAAGTAACACGACGCGAAGATGTTCCCGTACAGAATCGGATGCGGGTCGTGAACCGATTTGAAGACATGTCCCCACTGCTCGTTCCCCTGCAACGTCTTCAACTGCTTTTCGACCTGCTCCAACGAAAGCTCTTCCTTCAAGATTCCCTGCTTCATTTCGTCGAACTGCGTGAACATCGGACCGAAGGAACGGAAATCTTCAGCGTCTTGGCCCTTGGCTTTTTCCGCGGCATCGGCAACCAGGCCGCGGAGCTTCGTCGAATCATCCTTCGGTTCGGGATACTTTTCGGCAGCCTTTGAACTGACCGCTCGCGACGCGAGACTCGCCAGCCGATTCGTGACCGCCTTCTCCGATTCGCGGAGCACTTTCGCCTTGGCTTGCTGATCACTCTCCGCAATATGCCCCGGCAGAATGTCGTGATCGATCTTGCCGTAGTACTCGTAGCCCTTGATGCCGAGGAACACGAAGGCCAACGCGAATGTCCACGTCAAGAACTTCCGAGCTTTGTCGTAATTCCGGTCGCCCATCGCCTCGTGTGCGACGACCACGAAATAGCTCGACAGAATCAGCACGAACGT
>JAYVQJ010000206.1:0-10296 GCA_043777235.1 Planctomycetia bacterium | reverse complement strand
TGTGTTCGCAAGTCGCGCCGGCCGGTGATGGCTGCGGTGGCCTGCAACCAGCCCCACGTTTCCCACGGCCTGCCGAGTGCGCTGCTTAGCTTTCCAGCTTTCTCAAGCAAGTCAGCGCGATTGCTGTCGATGTGAATAAGCGCCAGTGTGTCCGACAGCGCATTCAACTGATCGGTGCGCTGCTGAAAACTCTTCGCCGTTTCTTCATCACCAAGTCGGTGCAGCAACGCCGCCAACTGATAATTCGCGTGCCTGAGGTTCGGATCGCGAAGGATCGCTTCCAGATAACAACGCACAGCAACAGTTTGCTCATTTCGCTTCTGTGCGAATCGTCCACGGACATCCCAAATGTCAGGATGCTCGTCCGCAATGTTTGGAAGCTGTGTGTTCCATTTGAGAAACTCATCGTCCGTACCACTTTCAACGAGTGCTCGGCCGAATCCCGCCTGCATGTCGATGTCGTCGGCTCGCGAGCGGAGAAGTTGCCGATACATACTCAGTGCCTTGGTCGACTCGTGCTTAAACAACGCATACCGCGCGGCCGCCTGCATGAGGCACGGATCATCGGGGAGCGGCTTCGCAAGATGCTCGACCAGTTCCGGATTCTCGTAGACTTGCTCGACGTCTCCCAAGAGCGCGAGTTCATGAGTATCGAACTGCCCGGATCGGACAATCTCAAAATAGAACTGCCGCGCCTCCAGACGCCGTCCCACCAGCGCCAGCAAGGGTGCCAATCGTTTCTTGGCGAGTAAGCTCTTCGGATCGAGTTTCAACACACGACGAAAGCGGCGTTCCGCCTCAGTCAACCGATGCAACTCGAATAGCAAATCGCCGGCATTTCCGATCGCCATCAAGGCAGAGACACTGCCATCGTCTGGAACGTGCTCCAAATGTGCGAGCGCTTCCTCGCGGCGTTGCGACCCCAATTCGATCTCAGCAGCCGTCAATCGAACCAACGACGAGTTTGGATGGAGTGCGACTGCACGTAGCGCGAGCCGACGAGCTTCCTCGGAATCGCCGCGACGTGAAGCCTGCTTCGATGCGGAGATCAGTCGCTCCGCAGAGGGCCACCACACCCACTTTGCCGCAAAAACTCCCGCCACCATCGCGACGATTGCGAACGCAGCAAGCCAACTTCGCGGAGATTTCACGATTTCACATCTCTCGTCTCAGCCGACGGAAAGCAGCGATTGCTCCACGACGAAAAGAGAACTCCGATTCCAGCCTGAGAACAATGCCGTCGATTGGTGCGTGGAATCGGGGCGAGGGTCAGGGTTTCGAATCAAGCTTGATGTCGAACGTGCCACCTTTTTCTCGCACATGATGCGAAATGCGTCCCTTTTCGCTGCTGTATTTCAGCGGAATCTGATCTCGTCCTCCGAACATCATCGGAGGTTCTTTGGAGTCGGCAGGCACCAGCGATCCATCGGGTTTGACCATCCGGCTGACATACACAATGTAGTCTCCGGGAATGATCCCATCTTTACTCTTCCCGTTCCCAATGTCCGTATACAAGTCATATTTTCCGGACACGTCGGTCACTCCGACGGCACCATGAAACCCCGCTGCGGACTTCGGCGCAAACCGCACCGAAGCTCCCTCCAGAGGTTTACCGTCAAGCGTAATGATTCCGGTCAATTCGACAGTCGGCTCCAGCTTGGGTGGTGCCTTCTCCCCCCCACAACCAATTGCGAAAATCGTCCCACAGGCAAACAGACAGCTCAGAAACTGACGACGATCCAGACTCATGAGATCCTCCCAGTGACACAAGAAACGTCCAAATCACCAATAATGTTGACGACGCTAAGCAGACGACTTCGAAACCTCTCCCTACGGAACACCGACAGCCAACGAATTTCACCGTTGGCTGCCGAAGTTCAAATCTCGTTTTTGCTGATTTAGAAATCACCGACCGTCTGATTATCCGCGATTCGAGAAATCCAAGTCAGTGTCGTGTCGCTGATGTTTTGATTGACGAAGCGAACGGCACCGTCACCCATCAGCATGTGGCAACCTGCGGCATGCCGGCTTCCCGCAGACGCCCAGTTCACCAACCGGCCTACCTCGAAGGCCCCGATGTTGTTGGGCCAAGAATTGACGTTGCCCCACTTGTTGATCCCCACGTTCCATGGCATGTCGGGTGCGATCCCGACTTGCACATGTCCGGCATGTCCCCATGCAGGTGGAACTCCATTCCAAACGTTGCGAACCGTTTCCGTCACGAATGCCGTATTGCTGGTTCCATCTTTGCAGTGAGTCGTGTTCGTACTCGAATTTGAGGCAAACATGGCTCGTTGAGTACCGGGCCAGTTGGATGAAAACGCGTAGCCCTCGTAGTAGTACTCCAGGTAGCTGACGTTGAAGTCGTAGCTCGTACGCGCCCCTCCGGAGATCGTGTCGCTGATCGAATAGTACTGGTTTGTCGACTCGTAATAGAAATCATTCGGGTCCGAAGGACACTCCAGAAGGGGAAGTCGCGTCTTAAGGAGTTTCGCATTGATGTTTGGATTCCCCAGCATGTCAGGCGGGTTATACGCTCCATACACATAGGACCAACTTGCTGCCTGTTTTTGGTCATACTGCTTGAAGAGCGGCCCTTGATCAATGTAAGGCAACAAGCTCATCCAACCGGTGGCATTAGTGTATTTCAGCGGAGTTCTTGGAGTTGGATTTCCATACGCCCAACCCACGAAGCCGACATTCCACCGGGAAGCCGGGAACATCTTGTTGACGTCATGGTAGTTCGCCAGCGCCAACCCGACCTGCTTGAGATTGCCGCGACACTGACTGCGCCGCGCCGCCTCGCGAGCCTGCTGCACCGCCGGGAGCAACAATGCGATCAAGACAGCGATGATCGCAATCACGACGAGCAATTCGATGAGCGTAAATGCCTTGTAACGAACCCCTGACTTGGTCATGAAAAAGCCTCCAACAACCGGACGATGGGAGACACGAGACAGCAGAAAAACTGCTGAGAGACGCGAGGATTCTCAAATACTTCTAGTCGTCGATACCTTAAGGTTCCGTGAAGATGTGAGGCAAAATTTTTCATCCGTTCTGAAAACGGCGTGGACTTGGGATGTCATGCTAAGTCTCGACAAGCCAAATATCAACTTGCGATCCTGGACTGTTTCTGGACCGCAAACACGCAGAGATTCGTTCGGGGGTTCGACGGTAATTCTCTCAAGAATTCGTCCGGTGTGAGAAACGCAGCAACGCTCGTTCCGAAGTGACGTCCTCAGACAGTTGTTGCGAATGAAAGCGACTGGTCAGTTCGGTGGCACATCACCTTGCACGCGCCATCCAATCGTGAGGCAGAGACAATTTCGATTGCGGTTCGCAAAGGCTATTCCAGATTGTCATTCGATACAAAAAATTCGTGGAACCACGCCTCTTTGACAGTTCTGAGTCTCATGCTTGCACGTCAATACGGCACAAGGGGCACATTCGTCCGGCATTGGGAGGTCAACCGCAACCGCCGAATCAGCTCACACGCCAACCACGGCCCACCGACTTGCCGACCGTTCTCCATACGCACCGCCGCCGCATCGACCTTCACGCACCTCTGTTGAAGTTGCTTGAACAACGCCTGTTGCCGCGCGCCCCTGACACGGTTTCATTTCTCACAGACTCTTTACCGAAATGGAGGGTCAGGCAATTGCAGCCTGCTTCTGCAATTGCTCGTCCCTGGCCAGTTCACGTCGTGACCACCAAGTTGTCTCGGTGGATGACTTCGGCATACGGGACATCACCCAGCACTTTGGCAATCTCGGCGGTCTTCTTGCCGGCGACAAGTCGAGCCTCTCGCGAATCGAAATTCGAGAGGCCGCGAGCGAACTCGTCACCGTGTTCGTCTTCCAGAGCAACAACTTCACCGCGAGCGAATTCGCCGACAACGGATTTGATGCCGGCGGCGAGCAGTGACTTGCCTTGATGCTCGATCGCACGGCGTGCCCCAGCGTCGAGTCGGAAACGGCCTTTGGGTTTGACTGTGAAACCGATCCAACGTTTCCAGGCGGGAACCGATTTGCGTTTTCCGAGAAACAACGTGCCGATCTCGCGACCGGAGAGAATTTCGTCGAGGACGTTCGGCAGCGTTCCATCGGCGATGACGACATCCTCGCCGACGGCGGTCGCGATGCGGACGGCTTCGAGTTTCGATTGCATTCCGCCGGTGCCCCGTGCGCTTTTTGATTCGACGGCGAGCGTGCGCAACGCGTCGTACCACGAATCGACCAGCGGAATGAGTTTGCTGCCGGACTTTGACGGATCACCATCGTACAAGCCGGCGACGACGCTCAGGATGACGAGCAGTGGCGAGTCCATCAGGCCGGTGACCATCGCGGCGAGTTGGTCATTGTCGCCGAATTTGATCTCGGCAATGCTGACGGTGTCGTTCTCGTTGACGATCGGGACGATTTTGTATTCGAACAGCGTGTTGAGCGTGTTCCGCACGTTGAGATATCGCGTGCGGTTCTTGAAATCGTTGGCGGTCAGCAAAAGCTGAGCGGCGTGATAGCCTCGCCGTTGCAGACAATCGTTGTAGAGCCGAATGAGATGTGCTTGTCCGACGGCGGCCGCAGCTTGCAGGTGCGGCAAATCTTTCGGTCGGTGTTTGAGGCCGAGCAGCCCGATTCCCGCGCCGATTGCGCCGCTGCTGACCATCACCACCTTGCGACCCGAATCAAGAATTCTCAGCACTTGATCGCACAAGGATTCGATGCGGTTGAGGTCGAGCGTGTCGTCGTCCTTGGACAAAACGTTCGTGCCGACCTTCACGACGATCGTCTTCGCAGCATCCAGAAGGGATTGGCGAATCGCCGAGTTGTTCGGTTCGGCTTTGGTGGCGTGTCCCGTCATACGGTTGAGAATCCTGTGCAGAGTTCGCGGTGTGGTGGCAAGTGCTTCGTTCGTGATGTTGCCTCCGAAAGCACAGTCGACGAGTCACTCCGTGACTCGAAGCCTCCGGTCACGGAGTGACCGGTCTACTTTCTCGGCAATCTTCCTTAGAGCTTCTTCAACAGGTCAGACACTTTACTTTCAAACAACTTTTGCCATTCGGGAGCAAGGATGCAGTCGCTGTCTTCTTGGGCTCCGCCGCGATTGAGGAGTTGTTCGGCAGTCGGCGAGTAATAGATGTAGCCGTTCGTGTAGCCGGCGACGAACGTCGGCTTGTGTGGCGACGCCTGCTTGATGTTCAAGCCGATCTGCACGGTGAGTTCGCCGGGGAAAGTGACCAGCACAAATTCGCCGACACGCAGGCCGCAGACTTCCACGTCGAGCGTTCGTTTGCCCGCCGCGATGTTCTGAGCTTGATGCTTCTTGAGCAACGCGAGATTAATTTGCACGCGCGTCAGTTCTTCCATCGTGGCGATGTTCTTGAGGTACGCCTCGATGTTGCGACGGTTCTCGGCGTCGTGCTTGTCGAGGTCATCGCGACCGATCTTCTTGTCGTGCAGATAGCGGTGTGAGTAGTACGACGGAAACTCGGCCGACAGGTTGTACTTCACGGCGAGCGGCAGAAACGTCTTGAAGTTCAAACTCGTGCCGCCGAGCGACTGCGCGAGTCGACGCTGCTCGGCTTGCAGCATCTCAATCTTTTCGGCGAGATCGGCTCGCGGCAGCGTCAGCGATTCGTTGAGCACTTTGAACGACGACGTTTCCTTGCTCGCGATTTTGCGCACGGCCTTCAGCGTGCTGAGGCCGAGCAAATTGCCGAACGTCTCGGCGTCGCGCGGGTGATCGACGTCTTTGTAGAAGACCGGATTGATGTCGCCACCGCAGCCTTGCACAAACAGCGCGACCGTTCCGTTGCTGAGATTCTCTTCGATGACCTGCGATGCGAAACCGGCCAGGTCGGCGGTGTTGGTCTTGCCGGGGACTCCTTGAATCGGATGACAAGCGAAGTTGTAAACGACCGCGACGGTCTTGCCGTCGGCTGCGTCGAGCCGCAGTACGCCGATCTCCGGATCAATCGGCCCGACACTCGCGACTTCGGCATCCGACGGGAGCGAGTACGCATGACGGACGTCCGCCTCGCGACCGTTCTTCAATTTCAGTCGCCGGTTCTCCGAGATGCGGTCTTCATGTCCGACTCCCGCGCCGACCGTCACCGGGACCATGTTCCTCGCGGCGGTTTTGACCGCTTCGACCGTTCGCTCGGCGACGTCGCCGCAGACGATGCCGTGACAGTGACTCGCGTTGATCAGCACGTTCGTCGGCTTGATCTTCAAATCTTTTTCGAGAGAAGCCCGCACCTTTGGCAGGTACTCGTGAGTGATCGGGCCGATCTCGCCAATCGCGACAGCATCGACGGTGACGAGAACGGCTGTTGTCTGGCCGTCGCTCAGCACGAGTGCTCTCGCGAACAAGCCGTCGTTCGGCTTCGCGGGATGATCGGGGTGAGTGATGTCGATCCTTGCGGCACCGGCTCGAAGTGGTGCCGCTTGTGCGGTATCAACCAGCCACGCCGCTGCGAAGGCAACGACCATCAAACGCAAAAAGCTCTGAGAGGCGTTCATCAATTGAGTTCCCAAAAGCGGCAATGCCGCCGCCAAAAGACGCGAAGAGTCGGCCAATCCGGAGCGCGGATTGTGTTCGCGCGAGCGGCATCGCGACAAGGCTTCGGGTTGATGTGTCGCCGTCGCTTTGTGGCACATGCGATTCTCGCCGTGTCATTCTGATCGGTTGGTTTCGGCGGGCGTTGGCCGTTATCATCCCGTCGCTTTTGCTCTTCTCCAACTTAGAAATGGGACGATTCATGGCGGAACTGCATCACGAATGCGGCATCGCGGCGGTTTATCATCTCCCTCATCGCGGACGCAGCGATCTATTGCCCAAGGAAGGGGTCGAGCAAACATCAAGGCTCATCCCGCGGTTGTTGCTGGATATCCAGAATCGCGGTCAGTTAGCGGCCGGCATGACCACGTTCAGCCACGACCGCAATCAACTGATCGACACGCACCGCGACGTCGGATCGGTGGCCGAGGTCTTCGCGCTCAATAAGCGTGAGGACTTTGAATCGTTGATGTCGGAGTACGCCGGATCGGCGGCGATTGGCCACGTCCGTTACGCGACCTGCGGCAAAGACGATCGGAGTTACGCTCAGCCGTTCGAGCGGCATCATGTTGAGAAATCGAAGTGGTTCAGCTTTGCGTTCAATGGCCAGTTGGCGAACTACCCGGAGTTGCGAGATGAATTCCTCGAGAACGCGGATTTCCATCTGGCTCGCGAAACCGACACCGAAATTCTGATGCACCTGATTTGTCAGGAGCTGAAACAACGGGAGAAACAAGGCCGGCCGAATCTCTTGGAGTTGCTGTCGAATCTCGCGCGGCGATTGGACGGCGCGTACAACATCGTCTTTGTGAATGCACTCGGTGACATGTTTGTCGCTCGCGATCCGCTGGGTATTCGGCCGCTGTGTTACGCGATCGACGGCCCGCTGTTCGCCGCCGCCAGCGAGAGTGTCGCGCTGTCGAACATGGGGTTCCGCGACTCGCAAATTCGCAGCCTGCCACCGGGGACGGCGGTCATCATTCAAGATGGCAAGATCGAATTCGAATGCCGCTTCGCCGAAAGCCCGAAGCGATCGCACTGCTTTTTCGAGTGGATCTATTTCGCGAACGTGTGCAGCAATCTGGACGAACGCAGCGTGTATTTGACTCGCAAGCGGCTCGGCGAAGAGTTGGCTCTGCAAGAGCCGCTGAAGATGGATCACGACACAATCGTCGTACCGGTTCCCGATACGGCAAAGGCGGCTGCCGACAGTATGGCCTATCAATTGAACGTCCCCAGCTTGGAGGGACTGATTCGCAATCGGTACGTCGGCCGCACATTCATCGAAGGGGCGAACCGAGCCGACAAAGTTCGTGCGAAGTACACGCCCCTGCCGGAAGTGCTCGAAGGGAAAAAAGTCCTGTTGGTCGAAGACACGATCGTCCGCTCGACGACGATGAAGGCGCTGGTTTCGCAAATCCGCGAGCGTGGCCGAGCCAAGGAAGTGCATGTGCGCGTCGCTTGTCCGCCGATCATCGCACCGTGCTTTTACGGCATCGACATGAGCACCGTGAAAGAACTCTTTGCGACGCGGTTCATGAAAGATTCGGAACTGACTCCCGAAATCGAAGCCAACATGGCCCGCGCGATTGGAGCCGATTCACTGCGATATCTACCGACCACTGCGATCGCACGCAGCATTGGGCTCGGGACGGAATCGCTCTGCCAAGCGTGTATCAGTGGCGAGTACCCGACAGATGCGGGACGTCGCCTGTACCAAATCGCGTGCGATAAGGTCGAAGACAAGAGCGGTTCGGCCGGCAGAACCTACGATGCCCCGAAAGCGGTGCTAACGCGAACCTAGTGAGGCGTTGCCGCAGACCATCAGCCGGAACGCGCTAGCGTCCAGTTGAATTTGATTTGAACCGGACGCTATCGCGTGCCGGCTGATCAAATTGACTCTGGTCGGCCCAAAACAAAAACAGACCACGGCGTTTGCCGTGGTCTGTTGTTTTTGTGAGGTCGTCGGTCGTGTGATTACGGTGAAGCCGGAACGGGATCATCTTTATTGAGGGCAATGATTCCAACGGCCAAACCAGCCGCCGCTGTTCCCAATAGAGCGATCGTGAAGATGTCGAGACAGCAGAGATTCGCTCCAACGGGAGGACAGGATTCGCCCGTGGCGACCGCGCCGTTATCCATGACGTGAATTTTGGCGTAAGGCTGCCCGTTGTCATCGTAGAGCACTTCACCGCCATCGTTCGCGTTTTGAGCACGGACGACGACCGCTTGCGACATCAGCAGCACTTGGTCGTGTGATTTCGGAGGAGCGGACTTCGCCGTCCAGAAGCGGAACAGGCCGTAGCCGCTGTTCGCCGAGACGACGTAGACACCACCTTTGACGTTTGCGATTTCAAAGCGACCGTCCGCGTCAGTGACGGTTTTCATCACTTCATTCTTGCCCTGCCGAATGGTGACTTCGGTTTGCTTGGCACCGCTTTGATCAGCGTTGAGGACTCGGCCGGAGATCGTGCCGTCCTTGGCCATTGCGACATCAATTGCGGCCGGTGGGACCACTTTCTTTGGTGCCGGCTTCGCCTCCGAGGTGGCTGGAACATCATCCAGCTTCACTTTGGCCGAAGTCGATTCGGCTCGCGCGGGTGGCCCGGCGAAGGTGGGAGTTGTTTGCATGAACAACCCGAAGCAGGCCAAACCAACGATGAACGAGTTCGTCTTCCGCCCGAAATTCATAATCTCCCCCGCTTCCTTGCGAGCCTTCGTGACCAGCGTCGAACGTTGGTTAGCAATCGCCAAATTGCCGCATCCGTGCGCTCTTTGATTGCGGCCGACGTGTGACGGACGCCGCAACTGTTCCTGATTATCGGCAAACGGCGTACAACCGTTAAATCGAAATTCGCTGTTCGTGACGAAGTTGATCTGACAATGCCAACAAACTCCGCCGACCTTGAGTTCCGAAACCGCACCGTGACCGTCATGGGACTCGGCGGGTTCGGTGGCGGCGTCGGAGCTGTTCGCTTCCTGGCCGAGGCGGGCGCAAAGGTTCTGGTCACCGATCTCCGATCGGAGGCAGAACTGCAATCGTCGCTCGCTCAACTCGATTCGTCATGGCCAGTGACGTTGCGGCTCGGACGACATGACGCTGCGGATTTCCGCGAGACGGACCTGGTCGTCGTCAGCCCAGCGGTGCCGAGAGATAGCCCTTTTCTCACGGTAGCTCGTAATGCTCACGTGCCGCTGACCAGCGAGATGAATTTGTTCTGGGAACGGAATCGCGGCCGAGTCCTTGCCATCACCGGCAGCAACGGCAAGTCGACGACGACGGCGTTGACACATTCAATTCTCAATGCTGCCCACAAAAATAACCCGAAGCGTAAGCAAGAGATTCTCACCACGACGCTGCCAAATCGCAGTTGGCTCGGCGGCAACATCGGCATCAGTCTACTGCCGGAAGTCCGGCGAATTCAGCCGGAAGATTGGGTTGTGCTCGAACTGAGCAGCTTTCAGTTGGACGACCTCGCACTGCTGCGGCCTCAGCCAGAAATCGCGGTCGTCACGAACTTCTCGCCGAATCATCTCGACCGACACGGCACCGTCGAAGCGTATCGAGCGGCGAAGCAGAACTTATTGCGATGGCAAACGTCGGAACAATTCGCCGTCGTCAACGCACTGTCGGAAGTTTCGAGTTGGCCGACTGCGGCCACTCGGTTGCGATTCGGTCCCGATGATCAGCAGCAGCTCGGAGTCTTCGGCGATGGCCCGGATGTGATCGCACGATTG
>JAYVQJ010000205.1:0-2649 GCA_043777235.1 Planctomycetia bacterium | reverse complement strand
GACGGCAGAGTTGGCTGCCGAATGTCTGTCGTCCCTGCCGGGACTTGTGGTTTGTTTCCTCGAAAGTCCCAGCACTGACGTGCTGGGCTATTGTCGTCCGTCCCTATCGGGACTCAAAAGCCGATCCGTTTGTGTGGTGCGTGTTGTCCTCTTCGAGTGGACTATTTGTCTTCGATTAACTGCACGGTGTCCACGATCACATACCCGTCGGTGCCGGCGTTGCTGATGGCGACCTTCGCGGGCCGTGATGGATCAAACCGAAAAACGCCGAGCGAACGGAAGCCGTCTTTTGTTTCTTTCTTCTGGTCGAGCTTCACCGTTTTCTCGCCGTCTGCCGACATGATCGTGATCGGAACGTTCGTTGCGCGGTTGGGATTCAGCGTGTAGGCCACTCGTACTTCGTACTTACCGGACTTCGGAATCTTGAATGTGAACTCGGCGCGGCAGTTTCCTTTCGCGGTGTTGTTGTCGTGGATGTAGTCGCTGCCGACGAAGCCACTGGTTGAAGTGCTGTGAGTCCACTCGCCAGTCAGCTTGGCTTCCGCGTTGTCGATGACAAGGCCGGGAAGTTTCGCGGCGTCGAGGCCGGGAACTCGTTTCGGGCCTGTCCAGTCAAGGACTTGCTCGTCGGCGAGCAGGCGTTCGCGGAGCATTGAATACGGGACGTCTTGCACCGCGCTGTTCGCGTCGATCGCGAACGATGCCGCGGTCGCGGACGATTGACCGAGGACCATGAAGACCGGCTCCATGCGGATCGAGCCGTAGGAAATGTGCGACGCGGCAAGACAGACCGGCACCAAGAGGTTCGAGCACTGCGATTTCTTCGGCACGAGCGAGCGGTACGAAATCGGATACGGGCTGAAGCCGCCGACTTGCACGTCCCCTTCGTTCCAGACTCGGCCGTCCTTCGCATACCGCTGCGTATTGTGCGAGTCCATTGTGTAGGCGGCGAGGCCGACCGGATCTTCCGCGACGACTCGGCCTTGGCAGTTGTGCTGCGTCATGACGTAATCCGAGATCATCCGCCGAGCTTCACGCACATAAAGCTGATGCGGCCAGTTGTCGTTGTCGGTGAATTCGTCCTTCGCGAGTCCCAGCCGCTGGAAGTGCGACCGCACCGAGTCGGGAACGCGCGGATGATTCGCCAGCGACCAAAGCAAGCCGCTGGTGTAGCTGATGTGCTCTTTGTAGATCCGCTCGCGCGTCGCGTAGTCGCCGTCGGGGTAGTCGTAGTTGGCTCCGATGAAATCGGTGCTGATCGCGAAGTTGTTGTTCGTGTCGGTCTTGCGATTCGGCATGAAGATCGGATTCCACGGAATGCGCGTGTCTCCCGCCTCGCAGTTTCGGAAGAGCAACTCCCAACGCTTCTCGTCGTAGTCAGCGGGCTTCGGCCATGCTCGGCGGTTCTCGGCGACGTCGGTCGTGCAGAGCCGCAAGTTGTAGGTTTGAACGCGGCGATCCTCGGCTCCTTCCTCGCCGGTCGCCTCTTTTTGAATGAGCGGCAGCAGGCCGCTCGTCGGATCGCCTGGCGTCACGAACGGATCGACCGCCTTGATGAATTGATGATGTTTCGCGTTCGTGATTTGCACGCCGTTGAGCGTCTCGCCGTACTTTGCATTCGCCTCGCGGCCGACGTGGTACGAGACGCCGGCCTTCGCCAGCAAGTCCCCTTCGTAAGTCGCGTCGATGAAGACAGTGCCCGTGAATTCCAACCCTCCTTCGAGTCGGATGCTGCTGATTCGCTCGCCCACTTTGAACACACCGTTCTTCAGGTCGAGCCGCCCGGTGACGACCGGCACGTTCGCGGCGTCGAGCATCTCGCGAAAGATCGCTTCGGCGACATGCGGCTCGAAGGTCCACATCTCGGTCTCACCCGCTTGGCGGTTGCTGCGATACGCCTCATGCTTTTCCCACTTCCAAGCATCGTCCTTGCCGTAGTGCTCAGCGACCGCTCGATAGAAGCCGCGCGACAAGCCGCCGATCGCGGCCTTGTTGCCGATATCAGTCGCCCCCAACCCTCCGGAAGTGAGACCGCCAAGATGCTCGGACGGCTCGATGAGCACCACCGACTTCTTCATCTTCGCGGCCTGCACCGCCGCGATGATTCCGCCCGACGTTCCGCCATAAACAACGATGTCATACGGCGGACTCTTCGTCACGAACTCGTCGGCCACGACGACCGTCGTCGAAACGCATTGAACCGACAGCGCGACATACCCAACGAGGACGAACCAAACAGAGCGGCGTTGCATGACACAATTCCCTGCGACGTGATGAGCCAAGTGACTTCGGCCCAACATTCTGGTGACAACTCGTCATCCAGGGAATGCAACCCGTGGCTAACAGCACGGCTGGCTAATTCGTGAAAGGCTCTTCCGGTGTTCCGGGGAGGCAAGTTTCAAAGCCACGGATGAAACACGGATTGAACACGGATCAGGAGAGCGAACAAGGCAAGGAAGAAAAGAGTGGGGGCACGGAACGAGGGTGCGTAACGTTTTCTAACCTGCTGCCTGGTCCGTGTTTCATTCGTGGCAAAACTGTTGTCTGGCATTTCCGTCCGCCGCTTCTTCGGCTTTTCCAATTCCTGTCTCCGGTCCTGATCGGTGTTCAATCCGTGTTTCATCCGTGGCAAAAAATGTCCGCCGAAGT
>JAYVQJ010000204.1:0-2653 GCA_043777235.1 Planctomycetia bacterium | reverse complement strand
GGCCGCACGATCGACAAGGTCTATCTGATGTCCCCACGCATGTGGGGGTGACCCGCTCGACAACGCCAAGCGCTACCTGAGCCAGTTGATGTCCCCACGCATGTGGGGGTGACCCGTCTTGCAGTCGCGAACATGCCTGCATGATTTGGGATGTCCCCACGCATGTGGGGGTGACCCGGTCGAGACGCGAGCCATTCACTTGTCGGTGTTGATGTCCCCACGCATGTGGGGGTGACCCGGAGATTCTCGACACGCACGGACAGGCTCACTTGATGTCCCCACGCATGTGGGGGTGCCCCGACATCCAAGCCACAGCCGAAAAAAGGGGAACAAAATCCGCCCGGCACATAGCCCATGTACTCATGGCCTGCCCCCGTTTCTTGTGCCAGGGCGGAGGCTCCAAAACGCGTCGATTAAGAGAAACCGGCCCTGGCACAAGAAACGGGGGCGGGCAAAATTTATGCAAACCCCCCGAAGTAATTGTGGTTCATCACGAATCTTGGGGGGATCGAATTCACTAAGAGTTTCGGGGTCATTGCGGTTCATCCCGAAGGGATGGCAGAGAGTAGCCGGGGGTCGGAGCGGAGCGAAGACCCCCGGATTGCGATGCCATTTCCAACGCATCCCGAAGGGATGCCAGAAGTGCCGTAAGTCACGCGGACTTTCGGGCATCCCACAAACGACGACCGGAATCCGCGTGTTGACGATCAACACTTTCAGCCACTGAGCGGCCTTGGTCATCACCTTCGCACGGTCCAGGTCGAACAGATGATGGAACTCGTCGAGGACGATCAACTCCACGCCGCAGCGTTGCAGCAGCTTGGTCGCGCGATTGGTCAGCGTTTGCACCGTACCGCTCGACCACGCGGGATCGCCGAGAGCGAGCAGGATGTCTGCCGCGATCCCTTTGGGACGAGTGTCCGGTTGCAACGTGACTTTGAGGACGGGCTGCTTGGTGGCCGTGTCGGTTTCGACCGGAGGATGCAGTTTGAGGTAGTGATCGACCACACTGGTCTTACCGACGCCCGAGGCTCCGAGGATCGCACCGCAGGCCGGTTCACCGGCATGAGCTTTGGATTGATGGCAGCGTTTGAGTAATTCCACGGCGTCACGAAATCGTGGATGCAGAACAATTAACTTGTGAGCGACATCGAGACGCTCGGCAGGCGGAACATTCCGCCATGCACGACGATCAGCCCCGATGTTGGGCGGGCCGGTGGAACTGGGCATGTGAGTCTCCTTGTTATTTTGAAGGGAAAGCGACGAGGTCGATCACACCGCGACATCCCAGCTATCGATGTCGAGTTCGTCTGCTGCCAAAGGATCGGCTTCGAGTCGCGTGATGGCAGGCGGATGATCCGGCGATTGGTGGATAGGCTCGTGAAGTGGCGAGACAGAAGAGGTATCGTCGTCGAGCGCAGAGATCGCTTCGGAGACTTGATCGTTGACACGGTCAGGTTCGCCCAGCGAATTCGATTGGAAGTCCCCCAGGAATCTGGCGGCGCGCGTTCGGCGCTTCTTCGTCGGCTTGCTGACCGCCTTCTCGACGAGATCTCGGATGGAGTTCCTGGCCATAGCGAGGGACAAAACGTGCTCGGGTTCGTCGAACTTCTCGCGGACAGCGCGGCGAAGCACGCGCCACTGGTACTCGGTCATGCCCATGACGGCAGAATCAACGGCCGTGGCTTTGAGGTAACGGCGGTCGGTAGGGTTCAACACCCAAACGAAACCGAGATCCCACGGGTTGTAGCGCACCGTCAAACGATCCGAGTTGATGTTGTTGGCAGCCAGTTCCGCGCGCAGAGCCATCAAGTCATTGCTGGTGTAGAACATGCCCGCCAATTCGATCCCGCGTGCCGAGAGCGAGCGCTCGGCGGTCTTGCTGAGCAGCACGACCAGTTCATCTGGTGAGGTTGGCAAAGCCGGAGGAAACTCAGCGGCGCTCTCCTGCCACATCTCCAGACGAGATTTCGTGGCGGCCGGATGCCGCTGTTGGGAATGCACGTCGATCAGGTGCAGGTGAATGATCTCGACCAGCGTCGAATACGGCAGCAAAGGCCCTTCGTCCGGGTTGTAATCGGCTCGACGCTCCCAAGACCGGAAGGTCCGACCCGGAAGCGACGACAACAATTGATCGTTGAGCGAGTCGAAGAACGACTCGACGGTGCCTTTGAAATTCGGGGTGCGCGGCGGAGTGAAATCCAGTTCAATGCCAAGCTGAAACGCCGCGTTCTCCAAATCTTTGCTGGTGAGGTCCGAGCCGCGATCGCAGACCAACTTCGACGGGATGCCGAAGCAGGGCCAGTCGTTGGTGATGCTGGGATATCGTTCGCGAACGTAGGTCTTCGGCAAGATCGCATGACGCAACGCTTCCATGATGACCGCATACGAGGGAGGCTCGAAGCCGATGCAGAAGCCGACGATCATTCGGCTGTGATAATCGACAAGCACCGTCAGCCACGGTTGTCCCAGTGGCCCCGCTTCAGTGCCGACCACGATCTTCAGCGGGGTATGGTCGATCTCGACTCGTTCCAGAATCCTAGTCGCGAGTCGTTGTGGGGACGTCGGCGAATGCCGGCGATCAGCGATATGCCGGCCCCACCGCGCCCGATCCACCTCCCACGGATCGAGCCGGCCGATGCGCCGTGAAACG
>JAYVQJ010000203.1:0-10340 GCA_043777235.1 Planctomycetia bacterium | reverse complement strand
GCGAATTGGGCGCGAGCGTGTAGGTCAGGCTTTCCAGCCTGACCCGAATGAGTGAAACGCATCCATCGTTCATCGGATCAGCCTGGAAAGGCTGACCTACTCTCCGCGCAACGTGGCGACGATTGGTGTCCGCACCGCTTCCGCCGTTGCGCCGGTCGCCGCCAGCAAGCCGATCGCAAAAATGCCAACGAGCAGTCCCGCACCCGACAGCCACGGCACGTCGGCTCCGGTGCTCAGTAAATGTGGCAGCATCGCCAGCAATGCCGAGGCCGTGCCGACGAACAATCCGCACGCCAGCAGAAACGCATTCTCAAACAACACCAGGCGACGAATCGCCGACGGCCGGAAGCCGACCGCGCGCAGCAATGCCAGTTCGGCGCGACGCTCGATCACGTTCCGCAACATCACCGTGCCGAGTCCAATCGTTCCCAGCAGCAAGCCCAAACCGCCAAGCGTTTGAAACGTGCTCAAGTAGGTGTTCTGCACGGCCAGGAAATTCGCCAACCGATCGCCGATCGGCTCGACGTCAAAGCCGTAGGGCGCGAGTCCTGTCTCCAACAGATCGGACAACGCGCGAGCGTCCTCTTTCGACAGCGCGCGGTCGCCGTCCTCGAAGCGCCGGCCCCCGTCCTCGAAGCGTCGATCGCCGATCAGGAAGTAGCGGTAGCCGGCTTGTTCCGGGAACAGTTTCAGAAAGTTCTCTTCCGACATCAGCAGCACATCTTGAAAGACGCTGCTGTCGAGCATCCCCGCAATCCGTAGAGTCGCTTTCGGGTTTGTGTCGTCGGGAACGTTGATCGTGTCGCCGATTCCCTTGTGCAATGAATACATCAGAGTGTTCATGTCGCCGATGACTGGAATCGTTCCGTCAGTAGATGATGATTTGAGATGCTGCCAGGGAGTGAATCCTTTGAGATGATGTTCGCCAATGAACTTGAACCGACCGTTGAGTCCGTTGTTGGGCACGCCAAGAATGGTCGGAATTCGCGTCTGATACAGATTCAGACAACTCGCGTTCTCGCCGGGGCGGACACGAATCGAGAGTGCCTGCATTTTCTCCAGCAACTTGGCGTCGTTCGAGTCGGGCTGCGGATTCAAGTCGAGCTTGCCGCGCCCAGCCGGTGTGCTCAAATCGTGGATCAGAGGTGTTGTGGATTCCGCCACGAACAGGAATCCACCATTTCCGGAGCTTCGATCGGGAGTCTCAACCGCCGGATTGCGACGCCCCGCCGCCACAGCGACGAGCAAGAACGTCGCTGAAGAAATCAGTGCCAACGACAACAAGCTGCGCCGCCGCTGACGAGTCGCATTCCGCAGGCTCAATCGCAACAGTGCGACTTGACCGGAACCGATAATCGTCGCGAAGTGATCGCCGTCGAGCCACGCTGCAAAGCGGCACAGTGCCGCCACGAGTAAGCTCATGCCGACGACGAAAAACAACACCGTCGATACCGACAATCCGGCAAACGCTTCGTCGGCAACGCGACCACTGACGATGACCGCCACGGAAATTGCGAACGACAACAGCAACAACCAACGTGCCATCCAGAGCAACCGCCCGCGACGAACCGCTCGCGTTTGGTCTCGTTCGGTCACTTCGGTCTGTCCGGCCAAGAGTTCTCGCGGCGAAAGTTTTTGAAGTCCGCGCAGGCCCCACCACGCCGAGACACCCGCCGCGAACATCGTCCCAACGAAGCCCATCGCCAGCGATGCCGGCTGAGCAGATAGTCGCAGTTCGGTCGTGCCGACGGCTCCGACCCACCATGTTCGCAAGCCGTAGATCAGCAACCCGGCGTAGCCAACGGCCGCGACGATGCCGATCACGGCTCCGCACAACACGACGGCGAATTGTTCCAGCAGCAGTAATCGTCCGATACGACTCGGTGAGAAGCCGATCGCTGACAGCAAGCCGATCTCGCTGGCACGGCGTTCGATCCCCAGTCGCACGAGCAGGCTGATCAGCATCAAGCCGGACAGGATCATGAAAAAGCTGAAGCCGATGAACAGCCCGGAGAAGTCAGTCGTGCCGCTCGCCGCTTGCAGGCCGAGAAACTTCACCGGCTGGATCGCGAGGCCGACCGAGTCCATCAGCAGAGCGTTCAAAAAGTCCGCCTCGAACTTCTTTACGGAGTCTTCCAGCGATTGCCCCTCGCCCGCGCCGAGTCGCAGTGACGTCGCCGAGCCGTAACGGCTCGACCACCACTCGCGCGCAGCGTCGAGATCGAAGAACGCTTTCGGAGTCGCGCGGTACTTGTCCCAATAGTCCTCGTCCCGCTCGGTCACGCGGCTGAGCTGCATCGGGAACGGCTGCTCCCAATCGTTGAACGTCTCGGCGTCGGTGATGCCCGGCACGGTCGGAGTCAGCCCTCGATCGCCCGCCAGCTTGCCGTCGAGCGGCAGAATTCCGCGCACCTCGAAGGTCCGTTCCTCTTCGGGGAGTTCCCCCTTGGAGCCGACTTGGTGGTACTTGATGCGGATTTTCGTTTTTAGCTTTTCGAGGTCTGATGGTCTTGGCCTTGGGGTCATGTTTGACGCAACGTCGCGAACCACCTCTGCCATCTGGAGGTCATTAACGGTGATGCCTAGATCCTGAGCGAGCCAATCGCTGAGCAGCACGCCGTCCTTGCCGAGCGGTTTTCTGTTTGGATCGCCAATGGGGCCGAACGGAGCGGTCAGCTTCGACGATTCCGGGACACCCGCAACGATCGAATACATCGAGAGCTTCTTCCCCGTGTCGTCACCGACGCGACTGATCTCGTTGGTCAGGTACGCCAGCACCGGCGATGTCGGCATCTTCAGCTTAGCGGCGACCTCCTCGGCGGTCTTCACCAGCGAGTCTTCCAAAATCATCCGCTCGCTTTCGAGCGAGACATACCGGCCCGACGCATTCGGCACGAGCCGCAAATGCAAATCCTCCAGCGTCAGCGACGCGCGGAACATCCTGGTCAGTGCTTGAGCCGCCTTGACCGCGCTGTCTTTCTGAAAGATCCGATCGCCATGTTCTCCGGGACCATGCACGAACAGCGCGTTGACGCGCGCAGGCTTGCGCACTGGATTCCGTTTTGACGGCTCGACCGCTTCCAAGTCGAGAGCCTTTTGCAAAGCTTGCAGATTGACGAACGCGACTTTCGGGAACTGCTGGCTCGGTTGCAGACTGAATCGGCCGGCGGGGACATCCGCTGGTAAGACGGCGTCCACCTTCAGCCGCAATTCCTGCGATGACAGTTGTTCTTTGCCGCCGAGCAAACTGTCGCGAGGAATCGTTGCCGGCAGCTCGACCCAAACCGTGATGTCGTCGCCCGGAGCGGCCCGCAGTTCAGCGGCTAGCTTTGAATTCAGCACGATGCCAGTCGCGGTCGGCGGATGGGAACCCTTCGCGTCGAGCAATTGGAACAGCCGTTCGTCGCAGCCGTACAACGTCGTGCCCGCTGCACGAGTCCTTTGAGAAGTCCCATCGCCGTTCGTTTGTCGTTCCAAGCTTGCCGGGAAAACGAGCGCCGGAGCTTCTCGGCTGAATGGATCTGCAAACCCCGGCTGCTGTCGGAGTGTCACGACCGACTCTTCACGAAAAAATCGCGGACTGACCACCGCGAAATCCACGGCATTCAATCGCAGAAATGTGAGCGATCGAAGACTGTCACGAACCGAGTCGCCGACGATTAATGCTCCGCCGATGACCATCGCGGCGACGATGACACCGATCGCGACGGCGATGTGGGAGCGCGCGTGATGACGCAGGCTGCGTTGCAGGAATTGGCCGGTCGTGAAACGTGACATGGCGGAAAAGGATAACGGCCATCGGCCACCGGCTCACGGCACTCGGCCGGACAAGTCACGGCAGCACTCGGCGGCGGTAGGACTCGCCGAGGTGGATCATCAGTTCCAGTGCGAGCAAATCCGCGCGAGCGAGAATGTGCCGTGTGCTGCGATTGCCGAGTCCGCCGACGAGCGACTCCACTCGTTCGAGGTGCAGCGACAGTGCTTCGCGCGGACCGCAGCCGGCGACGGCCAGCAGATCGGCGAGCTTTGCGATTTCTCCGCCGAGGTTTCCCGAACCCATGATGACGTACGTCCGCAGCAGCTCTTGGTAGTAGCTGTTGATCTCCGGCGGCAGCGAGGTTCGGCACGGGGTGACTCGGCCGAAGCAGTCGAGCAACGCTTGCCGCGTGACGTTCGTTGCCAATTCGGTCGCGTCGCGAGTGTCAAGGTCGTCGATGATGCGACGCTGTTGGTTGAGCAGATGCTCGGCTTCGTCACGCTCGCGAGCCATTCGTTTCGACTGCGCGATTTCCAATCGTCGGCTCTGGCGAGTTCGTTCGCTGCGAATGATCGCCCGCTTGAGGACCGAGACCAACGCGGGAGACTCCCAGACGTGAACTGACTGCAACAGCTCGCATTCTTCGCGGGACAGGTCGAGCCAATCGGCATCGGAGATGCGCGGCGCGATGAGCACGAGAGGGTCTTCGCAGCCGCTGGCTCGAATCGCTTTGACCAACGACGCGGATTCGGCGAAGGCGGCGGTCTGGCTTTTTTCAGATGAGCCGGCACGCGCTAGCGTCCGGTTTGTGGGATCCGAACCGGGGCTAGCGCCCTGCGGCTGATCTTCGTCGGCCGAAGTTGCGGCAATGAGGACGGCGTCGAACGAGTCGTCACGCAACATCGTCAGTGCTTCGGTTGATGTTGTGACCCAGCGGAACTGGGGCTCGATGCCGCCGTCGGCATCCAATTGCAACGTCAGGCCAACCCAGGACGGCTCGCGAGGTCCGACGCACAGCAGCCGCAAGCGAGTCGGCAATTGGCCGTTCAACAGCCGCTCGTCGGCGGTCTCGGTGTCGGGCAAAGAAAAAAGCTCGTCCTTGAGCATAGATGACATCCTGTCTGGGGCGGGGTTCTAGGACTGACGATTTTGAGTGTCAAGGTGGCACTCGCGATGCGGCTGGGTATCTTGTTGTCGCCTCTCGCTCGTCGTTCGACTTTTCTTTCAGGACTTCATCATGCGTCTTGCTGCTTCGTGCCGGTCGAGTTGTTGGCTCGTCGTAGTCTTGTTCTTGTTGGTCGCTCCGGCAGCAATGGCTGACGTGAAACTGCCGGCGGTGATCTCGGAGCACATGGTCTTGCAACAAGACGTAACCGCGCCGATTTGGGGCTGGGCGGACAAAGACGAAGAGGTCACGGTCTCGATCGCCGGCCAGTCGAAGTCCGCGAAAGCGGGAGCCGACGGCAAGTGGATGATCAAAATCGACAAGTTGCCGAGCGGTGGGCCACACGAGTTGGTTGTCAAAGGAAAGAACACGCTCACGATTGCCGACGTGCTGGTCGGAGAGGTGTGGCTCGGTTCCGGTCAATCGAACATGGCAATGACCGTCTCGCGGTCGAAGGATTTTGAAGTCGAGCAAGCTGCCGCGAAGCTGCCGAACATCCGCATGTTTCGCGAGAACTCGGCCGGGGCGACGGAACCGCAAGAAGGGGGCAACGGTAAATGGGAAGTGTGCAGTCCTGAGACAGTCGGCAGTTTCTCGGCGACCGCGTTCTTCTTCGGACGCGAGCTGCACAAGTCGCTCAAGGTGCCGATCGGGTTGATCAACTCGTCGGTCGGCGGGACTCCGATCGAAGCCTGGACCAGCATGGCCGCTCAGAAAGACCTCGCGGAACTCAAACCGTTGTTCGCTCGCTGGGATAAGGATTCCGAGAGCTACGATCCTGAAAAGGCGAAGGCCGCGTACGAGAAACAACTCGCCGATTGGAAGGTCGCGGCGAAGAAAGCTCGCGATGAAGGGAAGCAACCGACTCGTCCGCCGCAGCAGCCGGTCAACCCGCGCAAGAATTCGCATCACCCGGCGGTGCTGTTCAACGGCAAGATCGCGCCGCTGGTCCCGTACGCGATTCGTGGAGCGATCTGGTATCAGGGCGAATCGAATGCGAACTCCGCTCGGCAAGGTGCCAGTGCCGAGAATTACGGCTTGCAACTGCGCACGTTGATCGCCGATTGGCGCGGTCGCTGGGGCCAAGGAGATTTTCCCGTCGCGTGGGTGCAGTTGCCGCTGTTTCATAAGGCTCAATCAGAGCCGGTCGAGGAAACGGGTTGGACGATCGTTCGCGAGCAGATGCTCAAGACACTGAAAGTTCCGAACACCGGCATGGCGATCACGCTTGATCTGGGCGAGGCGAACGACATTCATCCGAAGGACAAACAAGGAGTCGGCAAGCGATTGGCGATGTGGGCACTCGCGAAGGTCTACAACCAAAAGAATGTCGTCCCCTCCGGCCCGCTGCCGGACGGATACGAAATCACCGGCGAGGAAGTTGTCCTCTCGTTTCGTCACGCTGCTGGGTTGAAGGCGAACGGCGAAGAACTCAAAGGCTTCGCGATCGCGGGTGCCGATCAGAAATGGCTGACGGCGAAAGCTCGCATCGACGGCGACGAAGTCATCGTCTGGCATCCCGATGTGAAGCAGCCGAAAGCCGTCCGCTACGCCTGGGCCGACAACCCGGATGCCAACCTCGTCAACGGCGCGGGACTGCCCGCCTCGCCGTTTCGGACGGACGGAAAGTAGCTCAGTTGCTCCGCAACTGAGATTCCCGAGGCGTCATCGATCACGGTGAATCGTGACGTTGGAAATCGGTGGATGTTCGGAATGCGAGTCGCGGGAGCGAGTCGCCTACGTTGCTGCGGCATCGCCACGCTGCGTTTGCCTCGACGAATTTTCCGGTCGAGTGATCTGTGCCGATTGTGCCAGCCGTTGAGATGCCGTCCGAGCGCAGCGTTTCGCCGTCGCGGTCGATTCGGGTGCTAAGGTTTCCCGACGTGTTTTTTCTCACGGAGTCGGGGAGCGTGTTTCGTGACGACGTATTTGGTCACTGGCGGAGCGGGGTTCATCGGGTCGCACATCACGACGCGGTTGGTCGAGGAAGGCCATCGTGTCCGAGTGCTCGACAATCTTTGTGCCGGCTCGCGTGACAACTTGGCGCATTTGAAGGACGGCGTTGAGTTTCAACTCGGCGACGTGTCCGACCCGACCGCCGTGCGACGCGCGGTCGAAGGGGTCGAGGTCATCTTCCATCAGGCCGCGTTGGCCTCGGTGCCGCTCAGCGTCAAAGACCCAGTCGCCGTTCACACGGCCTGCGTGACGGGGACCGTGACCGTGCTCGATGCCGCGCGGCAGGCGGGCGTGCGACGAGTCGTCTACGCCGGATCGAGCAGCGCGTACGGCAACGACCCGGTGATGCCGAAGCGGGAGTCGCAGTTGCCGCAGGTGCTCTCGCCGTATGCCGCCGCGAAGTTGGCGGGTGAGCTGTACTGCGAATCGTTCGCCGCGGTGTACCCGCTCGAAACGGTGCGACTGCGATACTTCAACATCTTCGGCGAGCGGCAAGATCCGGCGAGTCCGTACTCGGCCGTGATTCCGTTGTTCGTCTCCGCGCTGCTGCAAGGGCGACGTCCGACGATTTTCGGTGACGGCTCGCAGTCGCGCGACTTCGTTTACGTCGGCAACGCAGTCCATGCGAATCTGCTCGCGGCGAAAGCTCCGAACGTCAGCGGCAAAGTTTTCAACGTCGCGTGCGGTCAATCGCTGAGCGTGATCGACTTGCTGCGCATGATTTGCGAGCGGCTCAACGTGCCGTTCGATCCGAACTTCGCGCCGCCGCGAATCGGCGACATTCAGGACTCGTGGGCGGACATCTCCGCCACCGAACGAGAACTCGGTTATCACCCGCAGGTCAGTCTGACCGACGGGTTGCAACGAACCATCGACTACTACGCCAAGCTGTATGCCAGCAAATAGAGGCCGGTCATGAAGCCCATTGAAGACAAGCCGTTTGAGTTTCAGAGGTCACTGCTTCCGGAGCCAACCGAGAGTCCTCTCGCGACCCCCGGCCGACGGGCGGAAGATCGCCCGTTTGATTTCCTCGAAAAAACGACTTTGGCAATCGACGAAACGCCGCCGCGCGAGTTCGACTTCGCGAAGGTTGCATCACGATACAAGTGGGTCATGGTTGTCGGACTGATTGGCGGCCTCGTGCTCGGCCACGCGGCGTTCGTGAAGCTAGGGCCAGAGTACGATGCGGTCGCTCAGATTCTGGTCACACGCAAGGCGCAGGTGCCGTTGCGTGAGTCGCTGTCGCAAGCACTTCTGACGGAAGGACGCGGCGAACATGTCGCCGTCATCGACAGCCCCTTGATCGTGGCGAAGGCCATGGAACTCGGCAATCTCGCTGAGCTATCGACGCTCAGCCGTTCCGACGATCCGATCGAAGACATTCTGGAAGGCCTCACCGTCAAACGGACGGCCGGGCAAGACAGCTCGACGTTGAACGTCTTTGAGATCAAGTACCACAACAAGCAGACGGAAGACGCGAAGGCCGTCGTCAACGCCATCATCGCCGCCTATCGCGAGTACCTTCAGGAAATGAAGGAGGAATCGACCAACGAGCTGACGCAGCAGATCACGAAGATGGACGGCGAACTCGCCAAACGGATCGAGAAGAAACAGGAAGAGCTGCTCGAATTCCGCAAGGACGCACCGCTCTGGTGGCGATCCGCTCCGGGCGAATTGCGACAACCCGGCGACGTCACCAACGTGCATCAAGAACGAGTCGTCGATATCGAACGGGACCGCCGGCTCAATCTGCTTCGCAAGGCCGAGATCAACGGCAAAATTCGAGCGTTGCAAAACGCGATCGACCAAAGTTCGTCGCCAGAAGAACTCGAAGGCGTCGTACGGTTGTTGATCGCGACGTCGCAAGCGGCCAGCGGTGCTCAAGCCGCTGCTGGTGGCGCGAATCCTCTGTTGGGACCGAACCCGGCCGAGCTGGCCAGCACTCAACTCCTGCCGCTGCTGATTGAAGAACAAAAATTGCTGCGAGACTACTCCGACGATCATCCCGATGTCGTCAACGTGCGGCGCAGCATCGCCAAGTTGAAAGAATTTTATGACGCTCGCGGCGTGTCGCTGACGCAACTGTTTGGCCGCGATGGCCGAGGACAGAAGCTCGATGTCGTTTCCGGCTACATGAAGTTTCTCAAACAACAGCTCGACGAGATCGACCACAAAGACGCCGAACTGACCAAGGTCTACGAGTCCGAGAGTGCGGCGGTCAAAGACGTCGTCAAGTTCATGGTCGAGGATCAAGCCCGTAGCGAAGAGCTCGACCGGCTAAAGGCACAGTGGAATGCAATCGTCAACAACGTCAGCCATCTCGATCTGACTCGCGACAGCCAGGATTACTCGATGAAGATTTTGGCCCCGGTGCGTGCCGAATGGAGCCTGAAGCGTTACCTAAAAATCACCGGTGCCGCGACGGCATTGGCGTTGGGATTCTGTCTTGGGATCGTGTTCCTCCGCGAGTGGCGCGACACGACCGTGAAGACCGTTTCAGACGTCCGCAAGTTGATCGCTGGAGCTCAAGTGCTCGGCAGTGTGCCGCAGTTCGACGTTCATCTCGGCGACATCGATCCGGACGTCCCGCTGGAGCCGTCGCTGTGCTACTTCCATCGACCCGGCTCGGCCGAAGCGGAAGCGTACCGCGCGGTTCGCACCGCCCTTTTCGTGGGGCTCGATCCTAAACAAAAAGTGATTCAAGTCAGCAGCCCGGAACCAGGCGACGGCAAGTCGACGTTCCTCTCGAACCTCGCGATCGCGCTGGCTCAATCCGGCAAGCGCGTGTTGTTGCTCGATGCCGATCTGCGGCGGCCGACAATTCATCGTCTGTTTCATGCTCGCAGCGAAGTCGGTACGGCCGATGTCTTGGCTGGCGAGATTCAATTGGCCAACGCCGTGCAAGCGAGTTGCGTCAAGAATCTTTGGTTGCTGACCGCCGGGCACACGCCGCCGAATCCCGCTGAGATTTTGTCCTCGAACCGCTTCGATACTCTTCTAACCGAAGCACGTCGCGAATTCGACTTCATCCTGGTCGATTCGCCGCCGCTGTTGGCCGTCAGCGATCCCTGCATCGTCGCGTCACGAACCGATGGTTTGGTGCTCGTCGTCCGCACGAACAAGAATTCTCGCGAGGCTCTGCGGCAGACCAATCAACTCATCCGGCAGCATGGCATTCATCTGTTCGGCGTCATCGCCAACGCCGTCGAGCATCAACCGGGCGAGTACGGCGCGTACTCCGGCAACTACACCGATTACCTGCGGCCGTCGCAGCCGGCACTCACACCGCGAACGCCGGTGTCGGTATAGGAAGCAACTTGGCCGACGCGGCTCGCGTCGGTCGGAAGTATGGCGTATCGCGTCGAACCAATACTGGCTCTCCGCCATTCGTGTTGGAAACTGATTGTGAGCCGCAAGGCGCTAGCCGCGGGGGGCTGGAAACAACCCGCGGCTAGCGCCTTG
>JAYVQJ010000202.1:0-2655 GCA_043777235.1 Planctomycetia bacterium | reverse complement strand
TGGAAGCTGCGGGCCGGGCCGCTGGATGAATGGTTGCTCGCTCGCGGCGAGATAGTGTCTCGCTGGCCGATCCGCACCGGGGTGCTCGTGGATCGTGGGATCGCATATTTCGGAGCGGGCATTTTTCCGCACGACGATGTTTACCTCTACGCCGTGAATGCGGCTGGGCACTCCTGCCCGTCCCGTTTTGGTTTGATCTCCAGAGGACGGGCAAGAGTGCCCATCCTACATCACGACCTCGGAGACGCTCATGCGACAATTCACGACTTGTCTGTTGCTCGTGCTGGGATGGGGATCGGCAACAGTTCCGCTTCGCCGGTTGGTGCGATGCCGCGCGTCTGACTGGCGAGTAGCGGCACTCCATCTTGACTCAGCAGCACATCCCAATCGGCGGCAAGCAGTAGGTCGAAACCGGGATTCTGTTCTTTCACTTCGCACGAGCACGCGCCGACCAGGAACGCGGCCGAGTCGTGAATGTTGCTCGCCGTGACGCCCGCTCCGATCAGCGGCAGCAGCGCGCGGCCTCGGCCGAAGATTGGGAAGACCATCGGATCGTTCCGTTCCAGCAAATCGGATTCGCTGTGCAGCAACATTTGAATGAGCGGCTGTTCGGCGTCGCTGCGGGGAACTCGCAGCAGCGAGAAGGCGACTTGCAACGGCGTCGCCGCCAGCAGTTTGTCCTCGGACGAATCGGTGAGTTCGGGCAACTTCAATTGCTGCGCGAGCCGTTTGATTTGCTCGTCGATGAGCATAGCGGCGGCCTCATCTTGTTCGCGTTGTCCGCTTTCGAGCAGCAGCCACACGGCGGTTTGACCGTCCGCCAGCCGTTTGACCAGTTCCTGCCGAATCGGCGATTCGATCAGCCGAGCGACCGACTCTTTGCCGAGCGATGCCGACCACACAGGCTCGGCGATGCGCAGGTGCGCCGGGTAATGCACCACCAGCGCCGGAAGCGTGGCGGTCTTCAACTTCGAGAACAATTCTTGATCCGCGCCGTCGAGTTCGCCGACATCCAGCGCGCGAACAGCGAGATTGAGCGCCGACTTGTCCTGTCGATCTTCGAGCGACCCGATCAGAGCTTTGTCCACATCGTTGAGCGCTCCGCGATGAAACACCGTCACGCGGTACGGATCAGGCCGCCAGCGTTCCAGCGCGGAGCGAAACACCGGCACATTGCAGGCGTGAGCAGCCAGTGTGGCACCCAACACGATCAGTATGGCTCGGCCGATCGCCGTGAGCCGATGGCCGAACGCCGATTTCGTTCTCCTTCGTTGCGGAAAAGACTCACGGCCATCGGCCATCGGCCATCGGCCATCGGCTCACGGCTTTCGGCCGGACAAAGACGGGGCTGTCGCAACGAATCGTTCATGGCTCACCAGCCTTCCGAATGAATTTCGACGCCGCACAGGATCGCCGCACGGAGCTTTGACGAAGTGGGGGACAACTCGATCACAAGTTCATCGCCGACTTGCGCGCCGGAAAACTCTTTGACGATCGCTCGATTGCGTCCGCCAGATTCTTTCAGGACGTCGAACGAAGACAACGCCTGCTTGTCTTGGATTTGAACGTCGAACAGCCGATCGCTTGCTTGCACGTTGTCGGGTTCGAGGAAATGCAAACGAACGGTGTACGCTCGCGGCTGCTTGTCCGTCGTGCCGAGGTTGATCTTCAGCGACGTCAGTCCCTTCGCTCCCGACGCGGCGACCCAATTCAGTCCGTCTCCCTCGATCTGCGAACTGTGCCGGCGGAACCATTCGGGCTTCTCCGGCGCGATCGTGACCGCGACGGTCGGCGACGATCCGCCGACGCTGGGATACTCCAGCCACAGCGTGCTGTCTTCCGCTTTGCGATCGCCCGGCGCGCCAAGGTTGATGCCGACTCGCCGCACCGGTTGCTTCGGTGTTTGTGAGCCGAACGAGGTCCACGTCTCGAACTCTGGCATGTGAACCAACGCCAACGACGTTTGGTTTTGATAACTGCACACGCAGGTCCGCGTGTAATCGGGAGCGGTCAGCACTCCACCCGCGACGATCAAGTTATTGGTGCAACTGGAACGAAAGCCGCCGAGGTTTCCCGTGCCGCCGTCGTTGCAGAAATCGAGATACCCGGCGGCTCCGGAGCGAAACGTCAGCAAGTGCTCGGAGGCCATCGGCGTGTTGCAACCGTAGTTGCGTGACCACGTCCATTCGACCGGCTCGCCGCTGAGCGGATGTTCGCGCACGCGCGGCGAACCCGTGAGCAAGTCGCACGCCTTGCCCGCCATCAGGATCGTGTCGTGATGCAACATGGCCGGGCCGGTGAAGGTCTTGCTGGACCACAGCACGTCCCCGCTGTTCGCTCGGTACGTCCGCATCCCTTTCGGTTCATCGCCGAGCGTGTCCGACGCCGTGCGTCCCGCTTCGACCAGCACGTCCCGTTCGGCCGAGTAGCTCAGCCAGGTGCCGAAGACGTCCTCTTCCGTGCTCCAGAGTTCGTTGCCAGTTTTCAGGTCGAAGACCACGAGTCGCGGTTCATGCTTTGGCTTCTCGCCGCGCCGCTTCAAGCGATTGATCTCCGCCCCCGATGCGCGATCAATGCAGTACATCCGCCCGCCGCCGAGACAAATCGCGTTGTGTCGAAAGCCGCTGCGAGCGTCCACAGTCCACAGCACTTTGC
>JAYVQJ010000201.1:0-2661 GCA_043777235.1 Planctomycetia bacterium | reverse complement strand
GCTCATCACGCGGAGCGATGATGGCTACGTAGCCGTCACCGCTCCGCGTGACGAGCCGAACGGGCAAACGCGCAGTTATTTCTTGCGATCCGTATGAGCCATCGTTTAGTTCCGATTTTGAATTCTGAAGACGGTTGGTTGTCGAACGATCGTTGTTCCGTCGCCCGCGTTGCGGGCTGTCTCCCAGGCATCGCTTCCAATCACCGGGCTCGCGCCCGGTGCTACGATCCTTCGCCGCTCTGCGGCTGAACTCGTCAATTCCATTCAGCGGCCGAACGGCCACCAACCTCGGCGGGCGACGGCGCTGCGGCGGGTGACGTCGATGACCTCGGTCACGTCGCGATCAAAGAGTCGATCCATCAGCTCTTCGTAACCGTGCTTCAGTTTGAATTCGGTCTCGTCGGGAAGCAGCGGCCAGATGGAATAGAAGTTGACGACGCGCTCGTCCGGCCGTTTGAACTGCCGAAACTCTTTGCCAAATCCGAGCGACGGGACGATCAACGCGCAGCAGAAGCGAGTATTCTTGGCATACGGCTGCGGCTCGTCGCCGTTCGGCATCGAGTGGCCGGGGCCGAGCCAAGTGTCGTACTCGTGCGGCAGTCGCGCGAGTTCCTTCATCAGCCGGATTGGCCAGAAGTTTTGTTCGTCGGCGAAGTCTTCGCGCGTCAGCTTCCAATCGGACGGGAGGCATAGAACCAGTTCGGCGAAGCGAAATTCCTCAGCTCCCTCCGGCACGGTCATCGGCTTGTCGCTCATGCCACTGGTGATGAGCGTGTGATAGTTACGCTCGTCAGTGGGCAAGACATGATGCACGTCGATGTGGACCAGGTCAGAGACGATCTCGTGAAAGACCATCGTCACCTCGCCGATGTGCTGCGCGATGTGTTCTCCGATCGCCTCGATGTGGTCGCCGTCACTGATCGCGAACTCGAACGGCTTCGCTCGCTCGGAGTGACGCAGGATCGGCGAACCGGATTCCGAAGTCTCGATGGGTGGAGGCGGAACGGGGACTCGCAGTTTGGCTCCGCAGTCGCGGCACTTCGCCGTTTGCCCGGCGCGATCCGCATCGACTTTGTAGTTCGCTCCGCATTGTTCGCATGAAAACGCGATCCGCATCAGATGCTCCGCTTGGCGTTACGAAAGGACTTTCGCCAGTTGTCCGATCAACCGTTGCCTCGGTTCGTCGTTGGCAATCGCGAGTTGATTGCCGTCGAACACACCGGTCGCTTGCAGCCACGCTTCAAATTCAGGAGCCGGTCGCAAGCCGAACAGCCGGCGCATCGCGGCCGCGTCGTGGTAACTGGTCGATTGGTAATTCAGCATCACGTCGTCCGAGCACGGGACGCCCATGAAATAGTTGCTGCCCGCCGCCGTCAGCAGCATCAGCAGGTTGTCCGCCGAGTTCTGATCCGCGTCCGCATGATTCGTGTAACAGACATCGCAGCCCATCGGCAGGCCGAGCAACTTGCCCATGAAGTGATCTTCAAGTCCCGCTCGAATGATCTGCCGTTCGTTGGCGAGATACTCCGGTCCAATGAACCCGACAACGCTGTTGACCAGGAACGGCTCGAACACGCGAGCGACTCCGTACGCCCTCGCTTCCAACGTGACCTGATCGACCCCGTGATGAGCCTCCGCAGAGAGCGCACTCCCCTGCCCCGTCTCGAAATACATGACGTTGTGAAGCGAGTGGTGAGGCGGAAGTGAGGAGTGGGGAGTTGTCGGACTCGCATCGACCGGGCACAGCCCGCGTGACCGATGATGCTCCAAGACTCGCTCGCGGCCTTCACGCAGCAACGAGAGCGACACGCCGAACGACTGATTCGCCGCCTGCGTTCCCGCGAGCGATTGAAACAACAAGTCGATCGGCGCGCCACGATCGAGCGCAGCCAACTGCGTCGTGATGTGAGCCAAGCAGCAGCTCTGCGTCGGCACGCCGAGCGTTTCGATGAGTCGCTGCAATGTGTGCTCGATGGCCGCGACACTTTCGACCGATTCTGCCGCCGGATTGACGCCGATCACGGCGTCGCCACAGCCGAACAACAACCCATCCAACGCGGAAAGCACAATTCCGCGCAGATCATCGCTCGGATGATTCGGCTGCACTCGAATTGCCAGCACGCCTCGTTCGCCAAGCGTGTTGCGACAGCGAGTCACGTTGCGAATCTTCGCCGCCGCCATCACGAGGTCTTGATTGCTCATCAGTTTCGCGACCGCCGCCGCGATCTCCGGTGTGATCGCGAATCGCAATCGATTCAACATCGCTTCGTCGGCTCGCTTGGACAGCAAAAACTCGCGGAACTCGCCGACGGTCAGCGATTGGATTTCGGCAAAGGCACAACGGTCATGCGTGTCAAGAATCAGCCGCGAGACATCATCCTGATCAGGATCAATCACCGGGTTCGCGACGATCTCGCCGAGCGTCACGCCAGCCAGCGCCCACTTCGCTGCGATCCGCTCGCGAACACTCGACGCGGCGACACCGGCCAGTTGATCGCCGGACTTCTCTTCATTCGCCTTCGCGAGCAATTCGCGCAGATCGGCGAACGTGAAAGATTCGCTGCGGATCGTCGAGTGGTACGGCATCGAACTCTCTCCGACTATTCCTCGCACTGACCAATTTGAGGTAAAGCCCTCATCAGCCGGAACGCGCTAGCGTCC
>JAYVQJ010000200.1:0-2668 GCA_043777235.1 Planctomycetia bacterium | reverse complement strand
GCTCATCACGCGGAGCGATGATGGCTACGTAGCCGTCACCGCTCCGCGTGACGAGCCGAACGGGCAAACGCGCAGTGATTTCTTGCGATCCGTATGACATCCCTCCGGGATGAGAGTCACATGCGCGGCCTATTCATCACGGGAACTGACACCGGCGTCGGCAAGACGCACATCGCTTGCGAGATCGTGCGCGAACTGCGAACCGCCGGGCATCGTGTTGGAGCCTTCAAGCCTGCGTGCAGCGGAGCAACGATCGACACGACAAGTCGTCCGCACTGGGACGACATCGATCGACTGCGGGGCGTACTCGGAGATGACGTCTCCGTAGACCGAATCTGCCCGCAGCGATTTCTCGCACCGCTGGCTCCGCCCGTCGCGGCTCGGCAAGAGAAGCGGTCGGTCGATCTCGACGCGATTCTGCGCGGACTCAACGCTTGGCGATCAGACTGCGACATCGTCATCGTCGAAGGAGCCGGCGGATTACTGTGCCCGCTGAGCGACAAACTGACGATGGCGGACCTGGCCACTCAATTGGGATTTCCGCTGTTGATCGTCTCGCGATTGGGACTGGGCACGATCAATCACACGTTGTTGACGGTCGAGGTCGCTCGGCAGCGCGGCTTGTCGCTGGCGGGGATTCTCTTCAACGAACCGACGCCGATGACGGCGGATGTTTCGTCGGCAACGAACGCGGACGAGGTCGCCGCGCGCTGCGATGTGCCGGTCTTGGCGATTCGCCGCCACGATTCGCACGGCTGGCTCAGTCGCTTCGGTTACGCGACCCAGTTAGATTGGTGGACTCTGGCAGGAGTCTCGTAGGACGGTTTTCCAAACCGTCCGCTTTTCGCCGAGATTTCACACGGACGGTTCGACAACCCCGTTCTCGATTTGGTCTTGTTGAGGTTCGCATGGCGTTTGAAATGATCTGCGGTCAATGCCGCGGCAATTTGTTGGTCGAGCAATTTGGTGTCGTCGTCGCCTGCCCGCATTGCGGTGCCCATCTGCATATCCCCGCGCCAGCCGGTGCCGCTCCGATCGCAGCGCCCACACCGGATCCGATTTCCGCGCTGAGCCTGCCAGTGACTCGACCAGTTCCGTCACCAGCGCCGCCGCAACCGGTCGCTGCGGTCACGCCGCCGGCCCCTGTTCCAGTCCAAGTGAATGCCGCCCCCGATTCTGAACCGGGACCGGCGACGGAAGAGATGAACGTCTTCACGGGCGAGGAATCCGAACCACCACCCTCGGTCGAGATCTCCGTCGCTTCCTCTGTTTCCATGAGCGACGCGACGGTCACAGAGGTCGCGGCGGTCGAGCACGTCACCGAAGAAGCCGCCGAGACGACATCGACCGAAGAGCGTCTCTCACTCTCCGCGTTGATGTCGTCGTCCGAAACCACTGAGTCCGAAGCGGCGACACCCGAATCCGCTGTGCCTGAAAAACCAACGGTGCCACCGGCCGCTGCCTCCGAGTCCCCGTCCGAACTTGCCTCCGCCACCTCTGTATCAACCCCGCCACCAGCCGTCATCGAACCGACTTCGGAACCAGTGGCCGTGACTCCGACGGAAACGGTTCCCTCCGGATTGTCTGGCCTGTTCGGTTCCTCCGTGACAGCGCCGCCGGAAGTCGCCGTTGCCGCGACTGCCGAGTCATCGTCCGAATTTGAACCGTCGCCGCACGAAGATCACGCGGCGCTGATCGCGGCCGGCAATGCGGCGGTGACGCCACCCACCGTGACCAAAGCTCCCGACAAGGATCACATCCTCGTCTCGAAGTCCGCGTTTTTGATTCTGCTCAGCTACTCCAGCGCGATCACGTTGGGCTTCGTCTATTTGCTGTATTACGGCTCGGCGAACTCGAAGGACTACGGTCTCGAAAGTCTGCCCGACGTCGTCCCGGCGAAAAAGAAAACGGCCGGCATCTCGGTTTACAAAGAGACCGCCGCGATGCCCGACGGACATGACCTGAACGTCGGCGACCACCAGCGATTTGGCAACATCGAAGTGACGGTGTTGAAGGTAACCCGCGGTTCGATCCACTTCCGGCATTTCTCAGATCCGAGCAAACCGCGACTGCCATCCGCTCCCGTCTTGAAGCTCTGGCTACGGTTCAAGAACGTCTCCGAGGATCAGGAGATCGCACCGCTGGACGATCAATTGCTGTTCACTCGCGCGGGCAAAACTCGCTTCGAGTATCGCAGCAATCAGTTCGTCGTCCAGGCGGAGCAAAAGGAGAATCGCGAAGCACTGCGAGTGATCGCCTACGACCACAAGATCGGCAGCGGTTGGGATCTGGCCGACTTGCCGCTCGACAAACCGCTGAAACCGGGCGAGTCGCACGACTATTACATCCCCACCTGCGAGAACGACATCGACAAGCTCACCGGCGAACTGTTGTGGCGAGTCCACATTCGCAAAGGCTACAGCGCGCGCGGCAACGGCGTGACCACGCTCTTCGAAGTCCACTTCCACAGCAACGCCATCCGCGACGAGCAGGCGTGAGTGTGGAATCGCGATCCAGAACTCCGTCATCCTTGAGACTGCGGCAAGCTTCCGGTCGAATACCCGTCCGCTTTGGAGTGCGGTGTGTCAGCACCGCTTTGGATTGCCTTCTCCTTCGCGAGCTTCGCGCCTCCGCGTGAGACCTGTTTTCACGCGAAGGCGCGAAGCTC
>JAYVQJ010000199.1:0-2670 GCA_043777235.1 Planctomycetia bacterium | reverse complement strand
TCGTGCCGGATGATGCCGCCCGGCGGGTGATACAGCGCCGCTTGAATCGGGAAGCGGCTGTGTCCGAAGACATTCAAGTCGGGAACGATCTGCTGAATTTCTTGCGGGAAGATGATCCGCGAATTGACCCCCATCAACTGGTTCGTGTTGGCTCGCTCGGTCAACCCGGTCACGCCCCGCTCGTTGTGAGCCAGCGTGAGATGCCCGTGCTGCGAGAACATCACGTTGAATTCGAGGTCCGCCGCCAACTGCTCGTACAACTTCACCGACAAGTTGTAAAACGCGATCCCCTCCGGCGTGCGATAGTTCGACCGCACAATCGCCGTATTCCGCCCCGACCCGCCGAACCCGACATACTTCGCTTCGAGCACCGCGATGTTCTTCACACCCAACTTCGTCAGATAGTACGCCGTCGCCAACCCATGCACGCCACCGCCGATGATGACGACGTCGTACTGGTCCTTGAGTTCGTGTTCCCGCCACATTCGCTGCGCAACCATTGCGGTCCTCAATCAAAGGTGGAAAGTGTGAGGTAACAGAGTTTGAGTGTGTCTTTATCCCGAAGGGATTGTGTCACATAGCCCAGGGTTGCCCGCGCATGCGGGCTACCCTGGGTTAAGAAGCAATTAGCCGGTCAACCCTGAAAGGGTTGCGTCATCGGAGGAACCCCAATGACGGAACCCCTGCGGGGTACATGAACCGATTGGACTCCAAACCCAGGGTAGCTCGCTGCGCGAGCAACCCTGGGCTATGTGACGAAACTCCTTCGGAGTAAAGACAAACACAACGACCTCGAACTTGGACTTGGACTCACACTCACACTCTCACTCATACTCTCACAGACAAATACTCGATCCCCGCCGGATGCAGTCCAAACTCCGCCCCGGCATCCATCAAAACTTCCCAAAAGAATTCCGCCGAGTCGCTGCACACATGCAAATCGAACCGGCCCGCGAACCGGCCGAACAGCGTGTTGACTCCGAAGATCGGCCCTTGGCAACACGACTGAACTGGCAGCGTTCGTTCGCGCAGATCGACCGCCGTGACCTTGTTCAAAATCCGCTCCGCATCCGGCCCGATCAGCGCGAGTGACGCCCAGCCGCCCGTCATGTCGAGAACCGTTGCGTTCGCAGGCCGCTTGCCGAAGACAATCGTGCGAGTCGGCGTCAACCGATAGACATGCCGCTCGCCCTCACTGCGAATCTTCCGCAGCGGCACATCCGCCCCGCACAACGACATCAATGCCGCGCCGGTCTCCGGCCCGTTGATTTCCAACGTCGGCCAATGCGACAAATCGACCAGTACGTTGCCAGATCGGTCCGCAGCCTGCGGATACCGCACAGCGACTTGCCAGCCATCAAGCATTTCAACGGTCGCGCCAGATCGACGATGCAGGTCGATCAGCGGACCACGAGCAATCGGGGGTGTCACAATTCTCATTTCAACCTACCAAAATCTTAGGAATGCCGACCTCCGACGATGATGATCGCCATGCCGATCAAACACACGACTACGCCAAGCCAATCCGTGAGCGTCGGCTTGACCGAGTCCACGGCCCATAACCAGACAATGGCGACGCCGATATAAACTCCACCATAGGCCGCGTACACGCGCCCCGCTGCGGTTGGATGCAATGACAAGAGAAATGCAAAAGCAGCGAGACTCAGCGTCGCCGGAAGTAGCAGCCAAGCGGAACGACCGTGGTTGAGCCAAAGATGCGGAAGATAACAGCCGACGATTTCTGCGACGGCCGTCACAACAAATAACCCAAACGTTTTTGCAAGTTCCATTGGCTCAACCCTTCAGCCTCTCTCCGCTCGGATCATAGAACGGCTCGTCATGCACCACGGCGTTGACCAGTCGCCCGTTGATCTGAATCGAAATCGTCTCGCCGTTCCGCGCGAGCGTTGCCGGAACCCACGCGAGACCAATCGTGCCGCCGGCCGCCGGCGACTGACCGATCGACGTGATCCGTCCGCCCAGCTTGCCATCGCACAGAACCAACGAGGCGAGGTTCGGCACGATCGGTTCTGAGAGCCGGAACCCGACGAGCTTGTTTCGTTCACCGCGTTGCTGAGCCTGAGCCAGCGAGCGTTTGCCGACGAAGTCGTCTTCCTTGTCGAGCTTCACGATCCACGGCAGGTCGGCTTCGAGCGGGTTCGAGAGCGCATCGGTATCGACTCCCGGCAGGAAATGTTTCTTCTCCAATCGCAACAGCCGCTGAGCTTCGAGGCCGAACGGGGCGAGTGAAAACTCGCGGCCGGCTTCGAGGATCGCTTCCCACACATGCAGTCCGAATTGGCTGGGGACGTGAATCTCGTAACCGAGTTCGCCGACGAAACCAATTCGCAACACGACGGCCGGCACGCCTGCGATTTGAATTTCGCTCGCGGCGAGATACGGCATCGCGTCGGACGAGAGATCGGCGTCGGTCAGCTTCTTCAGCACCTCGCGGCTGCGCGGGCCGGCGAGATTCATCGCGGCGTAACTCCCCGACACGTTCGTCATCCGCACGTCCCACTCCGGCCGAGACGTCAGCCACCAGCGGAACCAACTGTCGATCGCATCCGCGTTGCCGGTCGTCGTCGTGAGGAAGAACCGATCGTCCCCCAGCCGCGCGATCGTGCCGTCATCCAGAATGATCCCCGCGTCATCGCAGATCACTCCGTA
>JAYVQJ010000198.1:0-10421 GCA_043777235.1 Planctomycetia bacterium | reverse complement strand
CGCAATCGTGCCAATCCCGTAGTAACCGATCGACAAGCGAGCAACATGCGTCAGCAGGTCGTAGGCTCGCCAACGGTTCCAAGAAAAATCTTCTTCCATCCAGAGAATCAAACGCGCGAAGGCTTCGGCGGCGGAGCGTTCCATTGGACAACCGCTGACGACGGCCATGATCTCGGTCGGCGATTCGATGCGCGGGCTGAGCAGTTTCTTGTTCTTGATTAGGTTGACGGTGATCGTCGAGACTGCGGGCATTTCGAGTCCGGTTGCCGACAGCTCGCCGTGCCCCATCGCGGCGTGTGCGTCGCCGAGGTAGAGGTATCCGCCGGGCACGAACACCGGCAGACTGATCGTGTTGCCGGGGCAGACTTCGATGATGTCCATGTTGCCGCCATGCGGCCCGGCCGGGAGCGTTGTCGGCGAGCCCCAATCGGGCGCGGTGCCGACGCAGCCGAGCATCGGGGCGTACGGAATCGTGATCTCGTCGCTGAAGTGAATCACGCCGTCGCGGATCGGCATGATGTGAGCCTGATGCGGGCAGTCGGTCCCCAGCCACTCGCAGAGTTGCTTGGGATTGCCCGTGTAGGTCGAGCACTGGCCGATGAGCGGTTTGATCTCGTTGATCGTGACGGCCAATGAATCGCCTGGCTCGGCACCTTCGATCCAAATGGGGCCGGACAGCGGATTGCTGTAGGGGACGGTCGTTCGATCTCGACGATCGCCCGGTTTGCGGAGTTGGCCGGAGAGCGCGTCTTCGGATTCGACGATGATCGTTTCTCCGGATTGGATGCGGAGTCGCGGCTCGCGATACCGGCTGAATTCGTAGGAGTAGGGCTGAGCGGTCAGGTGTTGCATGGCGGGATGCCTCAGAGACGAGTGAATTGGTGGGACGTTAGGAGCTGATTCCGCGAACTTCAACCGGTCGGTTGGCGGACCTTGCCGAGGTGTTGTGGAATGGCAACGACGTATCTTGCTGTCAGCGTGCGGAACGGATTGCGTCGCTGATCTGTCCGCGTAGACTGTGCCGCCGTAGACCGGTCACTCCGTGACCGGAGAATGCGAGTCATGGAATGACTCGCCTACGTCTCGAACTGAAAGTTGCTGGACTGAAATGGCACTGACTCGCCGCACGATCGACCCGCGTCACATGATGGTGATGCAGCAATCCAATCAGCGGGAGCTGTCGCGAGCGATTGGTTCGGGACTGGAAAAAGCTCGCGTGATTTTGGAGAGCACGCGGCCAGCGACCTGGGTCTTCACGGGAGACACCGTCGTGCAAGGTGCGGGACAAACCGGAGCGGGGCGGACGTTCTCCGAGCACTTCGGCGATCACTTGCGGAACAAGCTGCGGCGGTTGCTGGATGTCGTCATCAACACTGGCGTACCGAATTCGCGAGCCGAGAATTTTCTGAAGACGCTCGAATGGCGTGTGACTCGGTTCGAGCCGGCGGTGGTCTTCTTGATGCTCGGTTCGGCCGACGCGGCCGCGGGACCGGCGGGACGAAATCGTTTTCGCGAGTTGCTCAATGAGATTATTGAATCGCTCGCGAAGTCCAAGACGGCATTGATTCTGCAAACGCCGCCGACTCCGCGATCCGATCAAGTGACCGATGCCATCGACTTGCCGGCCTACGTTGAGATCGTTCGCGAAGTGGCTGCCGCTCGGAACGTTGCGGGGATCGATCACTGGTCGCTGTTCGAGGATCGCTCGGCGGAATCGAAATCTGAACCGGACTGGTGGTCAGCCGGCGGACAACTGCCAAACGTGCGCGGTCATGTGGAACTCGCGCGGCAAGTCGTCGAAGCGTTGTCGCGGTAGCCCTGTCGCTCCGCGACAGGAAGGCCGAACGTGATTCGGATGCCATCGCAGGCTGACGCACGCAAAACACGGGCGAACAAGAACCAAACAGCGTCAACCCTTTTGACCGGCTTTCCTGTCGCGGAGCGACAGGGCTACTTGTCGTTCAAGGTCAGCTCATTGCGAACCTTCTTCACGCCGGGTTCCAGCTTCACGACGTTTTCGGCGAGCCGTTTTTGCGCGGGCGTCTCAACAGTGCCTCGCAGAACAACGACCCCTTCGGCATCCAATTCGTAAGCGACGCCCTTGAGTGACGGAGTTTGACTGAGCGAATCGAATCGCGGTTGCAATGTCGAGCGGATATCGGCGGTCGGCTTCTGAGGTTGATCGAACGCCACTTTGAAGGACGGCCGGATCGCGCGGCGCTGATCCTGATTCTGCTGACCTTGGCTCATGTTATTTTGATCGTTCTGGCCGCCCCCTTGGCGATTGTTCTGTTGCTGTTGGCGGTTCCCGTTGTTCTGCGTCTGAGTGCGTTGATTACGACCGAGGAAGTTCTGCTGGTTGTTGCCCTGTCCCAAAAACTGATTGGGATTGATTCCGAGTTGCGACTGTGCGTTGACCTGTCTGCTTTGAGCATTCAATCCTTGACCGAAGACGTTGGTGCCTCCTTGGGTATTGCCGAACATGCCGCCAGAGGTCGCACCAGCGCCACCTGCGCCGGCACCACCTGCACCAGTTGCTCCGGTGCCAAATCCGCTGGTGGAACCCCCGCCCGCTCCACCCGTTGCTCCGGTCGTCGTGCGTGCCGCAGTGCTGCTGCTGAACTGCGCGAACACGGACTGATCGAGCACGCTACTGCTGAGGATCACGAGCAGTATTGGTCGCAGAAATCGTTGCCACGTTTTCATGATGAGTTACTCGATGGAGTTCGAGACTTTAACTTCAACGATCCAAATTTCGGAGGACATCGTACCGCGACGATCGGAATTCGCCATGCGGAAAGGGATACAGAACTCATCGGCTGCGCGTGGTACGTTTCGCGAGCTTGTCACCAATCGCTCGGTCGTTGTCGAGTTCTTCACCAGTGTCAATCACATTGGGGCCATTCGATTGGACCTGAATTCTGCCGACCACGCTAGAGGATGTGATTGGTGACGAGTTTTTTGGAGTGACCGATCGTTCCACCGCGGGCTTCCGAGCCGGTGCGACGTTCGGGCTCGACGGTCGGTTGTTGCGTTCCGCAAGAATCTGCAAATAGGTTTCCTGGATTCGCTCCGGCGTGATTTCCGGGCGTGAACCATCATCTGATGCGGCAACGGCCGGGCTGACCGAGAGTTCTCCACCAGCATTCTTGGTTGGGACATTCGAGGCGGTCGAGTTCTCATCGTCAGTATGTTTTTTCTCGTAGCCGGGCAGAACGACTTTTGCCATATCGGAAAAGATCACCGGCCCGCTCGGTGGAGTCAGCCGGACGCGCAACGCTAGTTCCGTCTGATGATGTCCCTTGCGACCGTAGGGCACGAACAACTGATAAGCCGGACCAAACTGAGTGCCGACGAGTTGCGCCTTCCAAGAACCCTTGACGAAATCAAACTGCTCGAGCGGAGTTCCCTGCTGCTCTTCGGAGCCTTGGTCATCAAACAAGAAGACACGGACATCGCCGTCCACTTCCACGGGCATGACGCCGCCACGCGTGAAAAAGAAAATCTGCCCGGCAACGCCGCGCGCCGGCTTTTCATCCACACCAACTCCATCTGCTGGCTGCCACATACAGAGAATTCGCAAAGCCGGATTTGTCGCGGTCGCTTTCGGGGTGTCGTTCCGATGCGTCCACTTAGAAAACAATCCGGGCGTCGTACATCCGGGAACCGCGACGCAACTGCAAAGCCACAAAATGACGAGCAGCGAATGCCGGATCGTTGTTTGAAAACGCTGCATCATGGTTCGTACTCCGACATCGGATCTAACGGGTGATCGGTGACTACTGGACTGTCCTTTGGCGAGCTGGCCACGTCGTGTGACGTGGGTTTGCAATCGCATCTACCTCTTCGGACTTGAACGTCGGAAGGTGTCCAGCAGAGAGGATCGTTTTTCATTCTTGACGGGCACGGCCGAGTTGCTGCGAGTGCCAGAGCTGCTCTTGGCGTTCGGTGTCCTTGAACTCTGTTGATAGTTCGCTCCTTGAATGCCACTTGATGAGTCATCATCGCTTGGCGGAGCAGACGGCACTCGTGGTGTGCCGGGTGTGTTATTCGAGGAAGGTGACGTCGCATCGCTCGGCGGTGGCGGAATGGGAGCGGAATTTCCTGGCGTGTGCCACATCTCGCCCGGAGCATAGACCGGCGGCAAGCTGCTATCGGTGAGCGGCACGGGGCAGGCAAACAACGGGCCGTGCAGCGCTTCGGCATCCGCTTCTGTGTAGTGCATCCGCTCTGCTTCGATTTGCTTGATCATTTCGTTGACGCTGTCGTTCTTAACGATACGCGGAGTCAAGAAGACCAGCACTTCGACTCGTCGGAACTGATGATAGTCGTACCGAAAAGCACTCCCGATGATGGGGATGTCTCCCAGCCAAGGGACTCGACGGGTGATCGTATCATCGGTCTTCTGAATCATGCCGCCCAGCACGACGGTCTGTTCGTTGGTGACCGAGATGGTGGTCGAGACCTTCGTGATGTCGAGGACCGGCGAAGTCGTCGTCGAACCAGCGTTGCCAGTGGCGAGGGTAACACCATTTTTGAGATCGTACTTGCTGCGCTGCGCTCCGACCTGCATGACGATCCGGTCATCCGGAGTGATGCGCGGCGTGACCTCGAGAATGATGCCCGCTTCACTTTGCGTCACTAGCGGTGAAGCGACTCCGGTGGTCTGGTTGATATTGAAGCTGCTGATGATCGGCACGACTTGTCCCACACTAATTTTGCCGAGTTGATTATCCAACGTGCGGATCTGCGGTCGGCTGAGGACTTCGATCTTGCGTTTCGCGGCGAGCGCTCGCAGCAGCACGTTGACCGACTCGGACCCCGCCGATAACACCAATCCACCGTAGCCCAAATCGCTGTTGACGCGACCCAGCGAGAAATTGCTCAAGCCTTGCGACCCTACCTTGCCGGCGTTTGGCGCGCTGATGTTGTTGCCGAACGGCAGATTATTGAAGAGGAAACCGGGCACTCCCGTCGCAACAGGAGTCGATGTCTGTAGTGAACTTGGTGTGACCGTTGTGGTGGTCGTCGTCGCGCCGGTGCCCGGAGTGACCGATGAGGTTTGGCTGTTCGTATTGAAGATCGAACTCTGGGTGATGTTTTGCAGCGAACCCGTCGCCGTGCCGATCGTGCTGCGGTCGAACAGGATCGAATCTTGGAAGCCCATTTCGACGCCGAATTCGTCGGTGTTGTCCAGCGTGACTTCGACGATCAAAGCCTGGATCACGACTTGCTGCTGAGCCGCGTCGATCCGTGTGATCATGTTTTGGATGTCTTTCAGATAGCGCGGCGTCGCACTGATAAAGAGACTGTTCGAGTTCGGTTCCGCGACGACGATGATCTGACGTTCGAGTTGCTCGACATCGCTGATCAAGTCTTGATTACCTTGGCCGATGAGACTCTGCTGTCCTTGCAGGAACGTTGTGATGGCGGTGGCGACATCGGGAGCCGGGCTATTCTTCAAGCGAACAACACTCATCGTCCGCTGGCGAGCATCGCTGGCGTCCAGCCGCACAATGATCGCTTCGACGACGCTGAGCGCTTCGGCTCCGCCCACCGCGATAATGCTGTTGGTGCGGATGTCGGTCGAAAACTTCAACGGGATCAGTTGGCTGCTGGCATCATCGGCACCGGCCAGCAGCAGGCCGAGCTGTTGGTTCTGCTGGTTGCCGCCCGCTCGTTGACCCTGACCCTGTTGCTGGTTGTTGAACAGCGTGTTGAGCATGGTCACGATCGACGAGGCGTCGGCGTTCTTCAACGAGAAGTGCTTGATCTCTGCGACCATCGACGACGGCTTGTCGAAGCGCTTCACGAGAGCCTGAATCAGCGCGTGGCTTTCTTCGGGAGCGGTCACGATCAGGCTGTTCGTGTGCGGATCGGAATTGATGCGGATGTCGGCCAGGATGCCCGATTCCAACATCGCTTCACCGTCGTTCGTGTCGAGCAGTTGCAGCACAGCACTCTTTGCGTCGCGCAGCTTCTGATCGACTTGTCCGGTTGCTCCGGCACCGCCGCCACCGACGTTTCCTTGATTCGCGCCCCCTCCTTGCTGAGCACGGGCTTGCTGCGGCGGACTGATCACGCTTTGGATCGCGAGGTTCAGCAGCGTTGCCATGTCATCCGAGACGGCGTTCTTCAACGGAATCAATTTGATCTGACTGACCGAATTTGAGCCGACTTGATCCAGTTCGTCGATCAGCCGTCGGACCTCTTCAAGATCACGCGGCCGAGCCTGCACGATCACCGAGTTCGTTCGCGAATCGGAGATCGCTTTCACGCGGCCTCGCAATCCGCTGGCGGTTGAGCGAGTACCCGTTCCACCCTGGCCGGGCGCGGTCAATTGCCCGCCGCCGCCTGTGCTTGATCCGCCACCGAAGAAGTTCTCGATGGCCGTCAACATTTGGCTGGCCACCGCATATCGCAAACGGAAGACCTCGAACTCTTTGGTCGCATCCACTGGCTTGTCCAGGTCGGCAATCAGTTTGTCGACGGTCGGCATGTCCTTCTCCGCCGCGAGCACCATGACCGCGTTCGGCTTGCCCATCGCGATGACGATGATCTGCTGCGTTTGATCCTGAGCCGATCGGCCGCGCGAACGATTCAATCGCTCGTAAACCGTCGACAACAACTCGGCGAGCGATTCGCTGTCAACGTGCTCCAACGGCACGACATGCACGTCCGGCACCGAACCGGCCAACATCTTTTCGATTTCCGCGATCAACTTCTCAACGACTTGAACGTCCTGTTCGTTGCCGCGAATGATTAGCACGTCTCCCAACTCTTCGATGCTGACGTCCGCTTTCAACGGCCCGCCAAATCCCGGAGTTTTCGACTTGTCGTCCGCAGCGTCCATCTCGCCGTCTGGTTTCGTGGCATCAGGAGCGACGGGATTCGTCGCCACGCCCGGCTTCGAGTCGGTCAGTTTTTTGGTGTTCTTTTTCGGCTTGGTCTTCGGCTTGGCGGGTGTCTCCGCAACGTCACCTGACTCGGCGGCCGCTTGAGCCAACTGCCGAACGGCCGACGTGAGCGTATTTGCAACTTGTCGCGCATCCCGTTTGGTCGAGACCAATCGCGTGCGTGAGTCGGCCACATTCGAGACGACGTCCAACTTCGCGATCAACGCCTTGACCGAAGCGATCTCCGACGGTGAGCCGTCGATCAACAGTCGCTCGGCCTTCGCGTCGACACCGACGGCGAATCGCGCGACTCGCTGGGGAGCATTCTGAACGCGCGACTTGGTTGATTCGCGAATCGTCGCCGGAAGATCTTTCCAAACGACGAACCCCGGCAGACCGTTCGGACCTTGGTCAATCATCTCGGCATCGTGCTCAAACGCTTGATACAGCGACCGCCCGACGTTTTTAGGTGACTGTCGCTTCACGGGGACTGCGACCCAGCGACGAGCGGCTTCCGGGAGTTCCATTTCCTCGTCGGAGTCATCGTCATTCTCGTCGTCCATTTCCTCAAACGACGCCTGTTGAATCCCGTCGATCGCTTTGGGGCGGCGCACATTCGACGCCGCTGGTTTTGAGTTGTCGTTACGGCGCGGCGCATCCTTCTTCGCGATCGTGGGTGAGCCTGTCGACTTGGAATTCGTTCGCGGCGCACGCTCATCAACGGCGTCGGAATTCGCGCCAGCCGGTTGAATCGTGTCGTCAGTCGCACTGACGATCGGCCGCGCGTATTCACTCCGCGCATCGCGCAGAAAAACGAGATCGAGATACTTCCCGCGTTCCATCACGCGGAACCCCTTCGGCTCAAGCTCACTGTTCATGATCTTGAGTGCGTCGGTGAGCGAATAGCGGCTCCAGTCGTTGCGTGAGAATCGTCCGGGCGGAACTTTGTCGATGATCAGTTCCCGGCCGCTCTGCTTGGCGATGTCGTGCAGCACGTCGCTCCAGGTCCGTGTGAAGTAGTTCATCTTGATCGTCTTGTCGGTGGGCGAAGCGACCGCACCGTTCGACGACTTCGTGCTCGCGGCATTGGCTTGTTGCTGGCCGTTATTCAGGGCCGGACTCGATGGGGTCGCGGCCGCTGGCTTACTCGCAGGCTTGCCGAAGAACCTGACCTCGGCCGCGAGTTGCTCGGCATGCCAGAGGCCGAACAGACATGCTGTGGCTGTGAGTGCCACTCCGATGAGTCGTAGTCGTTGCGGATTCAAGGCGGCCTCCTTGCCGTGGCTGATCTTGCAGACAGTTTGTCTGCAAGGTGCCGATGTCTGGCGAGACGCTCCGCGCCCGCTGGGATCGACACACCCCATCATCTCTTCGTTATCGGCAAAGTTTGACCGACCGTTGAGGTAAACCTGATCGGAAATGTCAGCAGCATCGGTGCCAACTACGCAGCTTGCCGAATTAGCTCGGCTTCTTCGGCTCGGCAGGAGCAACGGCTGGCTCCAGCTTACGCAGCTTCTTCAAAGTGTCACCCAAATCGAGCCGCCAAAGCGCGTCGTCTTTTTTCAGCAGGACGGTCTTCTTGTCGATCCGCACGACCGTCGCCTCGATGTCGGCGTAGTTCAGGACTTCTCCGACCTTCAACACGATCAACCGATTCGAGGATTTGTCGGAGAGCCAGAATTCTCGCTCACCGTTCTTGTCGAAGATCCCCGTCAGTTCCGTGAACTGAGCGAGGTCGTCGCCGACGGTGATCGTGATCTCTTGCTTGACGGTGTTGGGCGGGTTGCCGTTGTCGGCGACTTGCACTGTGACTTTGACCGGGCCAGGGACCATCGTGGCTGGCGGAGTCCATTTGAACTCGCCGGTCTCGGCGTCGATCTTCGCACCTTCCGGCGCGCCGGTGGCCAGCGAGTACGACAACTTCGTCTCCGGGTCTTCGTCGGTCGCTTTGATCGGCATCGAGAACTCTTTGCCGAGCACTGCGTGCCGCTCAGCGACCTTCTCGAATTTCGGCGGCTTGTTCGACAGCTTGAGCGAGACCGTCAACGGCTGCGCGAGCGGCTTTTTCAGTCCTCCCGCGTTGACGACGACGTTCAGTTTGAATTCGCCAACAGCTTGTTCGTCAGCCGGCTTCCAGGTCAGCTTGCCGGAGCGACCATCAAGTGACATCCCGCTCGGCGCATCGCCCTCAAGCGTGAAGACCGGCTCGCCGGCAGAAAAATCGAAGCCAGTCGCTCGGCACAACAGATCGAGCGCTCCGCCGCGCGAGAAACTCTTCGATCCAACGAACTCCAACTTCGGAGCATACGGCACCGGTTTGACGAACGGGTTTCGTTTCAGGAGCAGATCGAAATGAGCAATCGCGCGGCTCGCGAATTCGGGATGCACTGACGCGAATTCAACGGTCTCGTCCGCTAACAGAGCGACCGGCTTTCCCTTCGCTCCCTGCGGCGAATTCAGATCGGGTGCCAACGTCCAATTGTTTCCGCTGGCCTCTTTCACTTCAAAATAATGTTTGCCCACACGAATCAGGAACGGAGTCTTGGCCGGAAAACCTTCGGCATGACGGACGACCAATGATTGCGTTGGGTCTTGCCAATCCTCGGCAACTTCGGTGCGAGGAAACACCGTGGCCCCGCGCGACGGAGCATCTTTCAGAGACAACGCCTCGAACGCCATGTTGACGGACAGCTTCGGATTGCCCGTCGCCGCGGGACTTTCCAAATTCAACAGCGTGATGGCGTGCATCAAGTCGGCTTGAGAAAACCGAAACAAGAACTGCCGCACCTGAGCCATCGTGGCATCGGCTTTCAATTTGAACCGCACCGCCACGAACGGCTGATTCGTCGCCGACGGGACCGGATCGGGAATTACCTGCACGTTCGAGAACTCGCCCACCGTTTCCGCCAGGTCGGTCAGCCACTGCTGATAGTTTCGCGCCGCGTCTTCCTTCTTGGGTGAGAGACTGCGGCCCTTCCATTCCTTGAGCAGCTTCTGCTTCTTGAGGACGTTCAATTGCTGCAAGTCGCGATCGTCGTGAATTTTTTTCGCGCTGGCCAAATTTCGCTTGGCATCTTGCACCGGTGCGACGAACCAATCCCACACCATCGGGACGAAATAAAACGCGACCGCCGCCGTCAGGCCGCCCGCCAGGACTTTTTCACGCATCTGCATGGGATTGCCTTTTTGGAGGGGTCGGGGGTTAGGAGCGGGGTTGCAATTACTTCCCGATGTTGTTGTTCGTCACGCGGAAAATCAGCCGGAACGCGCTAGCGTCCGGTTTGGAATGTCGATCGACTCTCGAACCGGACGCTAGCGCGTTCCGGCTGATGAGTCTGTTGAAGTCGGAAAGTCATCACGGCTCGATTCCTTGGAAACACAGCAAGTTCGAGAATCGGATCGCGAGGTCATTTTTTGGCGGATTCCTTGGAGGTCTTCGGACCTGATCCCTGGCCCCCGACCGCTGATCCCTTCTTGACCGGCTGCCACGAGACGTCCAAGTCAAACTTCCAGGGGTAGTCGCCG
>JAYVQJ010000197.1:0-10423 GCA_043777235.1 Planctomycetia bacterium | reverse complement strand
ACCCAAAGGTAAGTCAGCTCACAGACGGCATTCATTTCGCCGATCAGCAATAGCAACAGCGCCCCCATCGCGAAGTTCTGCCAATACCGAGTTGAGGCGAGGCTGCTCAGCATTACGCTGAAGATCGTATTGAGCAGCGACAGGACCAGCGTCACGCCGAGGGCAGTCAACGTCAAAACTAAATCGAAGCCCGGCAGCAGCGAACAAAATGCGACGCACGGTGAGATGACCGACGAGAGCAGCAGCATCTGCACGATTGCAGAGCCCAACTTGCCCCCCACCAAACGCCGCGGAGACAGTGTCGTGATGCAGACCAGTTCCCAAGTATTGGCTTCGGCCTCCGCCTGCATGCTGCGAAAGGCGATGAAGGGAACCAACCCAATCACTGCGATCTGTAAGGCAACAACATAGTTTCCCAGCAACGACGGACTCGACTGCCATTGGATCGCGTCACCGGCGGACGTGACTCCAAACGCGGAGACAACCCAAGCTCCCAGCAACAGCAGCCCAAACGTGAGGAGAAACAATCGGCCTTTCAGCGCCTGCCGGACTTCCTTCACCAACAACGGATTCAACCGGTCGCTGAAGGATTCCGCGAACTGATCGAACTGACGGCCACATCTCATGAACTGGCTCTTCCGCGAACCGTCGCTAATTCTGAAGCTGATAAATCACTGGTCGGTACTTCGGTTTCGGAATCGGCTTTCGTTTCGCTTTGGCCACTGCAAGCCAGGCGGCTTTGGCGATCTGAGCTTCACGCAACGCCTTTTCGGGTGTGTCACCGCAGGCAGAGCAAAATTTCAAATCGGGAATGTCGGCGACGTAACACTCGTCCTCGTCGCTGTAAAAAATGTTGATGTGGTAGTCCTTCATGGCTCGTCTCCCAGCGACAAGTTCTGTCGTTCGATCAGATTCAGGAACTGACGGATTTGGTACGGCTTCGCTCGGCCTTGGACATTTTGAATGTTAATGAGTTCGGGGATGTTGGGATGCTCGAAAATGTGAGGGCTGCCACTCACTCGACTCAGCGAGAAGCCAAAGGCTTCCACCAACGCCTTCAATTCTGCGAAGCGTAAAATGTTCGGCGAGGCAATTGCCTTTTGGAGGAGCTTTCGCTTGTTCATATGGAATTCTTCGGAAGCTGGACTCTGCACATGAACTTTCAAACGTCACGCCAATAACGCCTGGACCACATTCCCATGCACGTCGGTCAGACGGAAATCGCGGCCGGCGTGGTGGAAGGTGAGGCGTTCGTGGTCGAAGCCGAGCAAGTGCAGGATCGTGGCTTGCAGGTCGTGAACGTGGACCGGGTTCTCGACGATGTGGAAGCCGAGTTCGTCAGTGGCTCCGTAGGATATGCCGGGCTTGATGCCTCCGCCGGCGAGCCACATCGTGTAGGCCTGCGGGTGATGATCGCGGCCGAGACTGCGGCCGAGAGCGGGATTGGTTTCGACCATCGGCGTGCGCCCGAACTCGCCACCCCAGATGACGAGCGTCTCGTTGAGCAACCCGCGTTGCTTGAGATCGGCGACGAGTGCCGCGCTGGCTTGGTCGGTCTTGCCGCAGTTGTTCTTCACGTTTCCGGCGACGTCCGAGTGCGCGTCCCAGCCTTCGTTGTAGATATTCACGAACCGCACGCCCCGCTCGATCATCCGCCGAGCCAGCAAGCACGCGCGAGCAAAGGACGGCTGAGCCGGATCACAGCCGTACATTTTCAGTGTCGCTTCCGATTCACCGCGCAGGTCCATCAATTCGGGAGCGGACGTTTGCAGTCGAAAGGCCATCTCATAGGACGCGATGCGTGTTGCGATTTCTGGGTCGCCGTCCACTTCCAATCGCTTGCGATTCAGCGAACCGATCAGGTCCAGCGACTCACGCTGCAAGCGTGCATCGATTCCCGGAGGACTCGACACGTTTAAGATTGGGTCGCCTTGATTGCGCAGGCGGACGCCGGTGTAGACGGTCGGCAGGAAACCGCTCGACCAATTCGCGGCACCGCCGCTGATACCGGCTCCGGTGGACATCACGACGAATGCCGGCAAGTCGCTGGTCTCGGCACCGAGTCCGTACAAGACCCACGAACCGAGGCTCGGCCGACCGGGCTGCGAGAAGCCGGTGTTGAAGAAGATCTGAGCCGGCGCGTGATTGAATTGATCGGTTCGCACCGACTTCACAACGCAGATGTCGTCCACGATCTTCGCGAGATGCGGCAGCATTTCAGAGAGTTCGGTGCCGCTCTGTCCGTGCTTCGCGAACTTGAATCGTGGCCCTAAGCAGTTCGAGTCGGGACGAATGAAAGCGTATCGCTGATTGCCGACGACTTCGGGCGGGATCGGCTTCCCTTCGTACTCGGACAGCTTCGGTTTATTGTCGAACAGGTCGAGTTGGCTCGGCGCACCGGCCATAAAGAGATGAATCACCGCCTTCGCTTTGCCAGTGAAGTGCGGCTTGCGCGGCGCGAGCGGGTTCGCATCCGCAGCCACAACTCGCCGAGCCAACGAGTTGGTCAGCAATCCTCCGAGTGCCAGTTTGCCGACGCCGACACCGCAGTCTCGAAAGAAATGCCGTCGAGCAACCAGCGGGAGCAGCGATTGAGCCTTCGAGGTTGTCATGTCGACCATCCTGATAGGAATGAGATCGACATCAGGCTAGCCGAAGCACGTTGAACCGCAAGGCGTCGGCAATGTGGCCGCAGGGCTGGCTAATTTGTCGCGTTAGGCAAACGGTAGCCCGACCCCTTGTGGGTCGGAGGACTCAACGATTCTGCTGAATTGCCACGAAGACAAAAACCTCCGACCCACAAGGGGTCGGATGATCTTAATTCGGGCAGACTTCCTCAGTGTCATCGAATCCTCCGACCCACCAATGCCAGGTTCTTCAATCGTCTAAGTAGACCCGCAGGGAAAAGTATGCAGTTTCAAAACTGGCCGCTAAGAAAGTAGACCAGTCACTCCGTGACTGGAATCTTCGAGTCACAGAGTGACTCGCCTACTTTTCTCTGCGGGTCTACTTAGACGCGATCGCTCGCTTCAACGCGCTGCCGACATTGGCGATCGAGGCGATCACAGAAAAAGAACTGCGCGAGATTGCCGGTCGTGAAGGACTGCGAAAGGACAACCTGCGACTGTCTTGGTCGCATGAAGTTGTCGCTCAACGGGCGAAGACCGGTTTGATTCCCGAAACGGCGTTTGCTCGTTGCCGCGTGTGATCGAGATGCACGTCGTGACTCCACTGGCACAACTGCTGATGAATCAAGCGGTCCCCGGCGGATCGCAGATCAAACTGCGATTGGCGAGCAGCGACGCGATTGTGGCGAAAGTTGTTTGACTTGAGCGGCGACGTTTGTGGCGCACACGCTTTACTTCTTGCCTTTGTTGTTCGGCTTCTTGTTGTCGTTGGCCTTGTCCGCCGCCTCGGCCTGTTTGACTTGCTGCTGTTCTCGTCCGAGCTTGTTGGTGTCAGCGGCGATCTTGTCACGGATGCGTTGCATCTTTTGGCCGGCGGATTCGGAGGCATCGGCAGCAGCACGCATGGCCTGTAAGGACGATTTGATGTCCGGATCCGCGTCGATTTGGTTGCGGATCTTGGCTCGAATTTGATTCACGCGGTCTTGGGCGTCGGCGAGTTTCGCTCGCGCGGACTTCGCGGTGGGATTCTTTTCGAGCGTTGCTTGTTCGAGTTCACTGGTCGCGATCTTGTCCTTGCTGGCCTGAGCGATCGCTTTGCGCTTCGCCTCTTCGGAGATTGAGGTGTCGGCTCGGAGCGCCTTCAGTTGAGCATCCGCGTCGGCCACCTTCTTGGCGGCGGCTTGATACTCCGGTTTTTCCTTGAGGGCCTTCAACAAGGGAGCGACGGATTCGTCATACGTCTTCTTGGCGGCGGCTTGCTCGGCAAGGGCCTTGTCGATGCCCGATGACTTCTCGTGCTTGGCTTCGATCTGTTTGCGGACCTCGGTCAGTTTTTGCCGAGCGACCTTCTCTTTTCCTTCGGCATCGGCGAGAGCTTTCTGAGCGGACTGCAATTCTTTTTCGTCGGCCTTCAGTTTGTCTTGTGCTTCTTTGACATCTTCCTTTTCGGACTTGATCCGCTGGTCATCGCGCCGTTCCTGCGCGGAGTTCTTGTTATTGTTCTTGTCAGCTAGGCACACGTTTTCGACCAGCGAGGTGAAAACGATGGCGATCAAGCAGATCCAGGCAATGCGACCCATGAGTGATTCCTGAGGCTGTCTAACCCGTAAAGGATGACCTCAGCCGACGACCTCGTTGATGACTTGGCCGTGATCGAGAATCGGGACGGGGCGGTTCTCGCGATTGCGGAGATACGCTTCCGGGTCGATGCCGATCGAATGATAGATCGTGGCGGCGATGTCGGCGGGGCCAAAGAGCTTTGTTGTCGGATATGCGGCTTGTTTGTCGCTGGCTCCGATGACTTGGCCGACTTTCGTGCCGGCACCGGTGAAAAAGAGTGAGCCGCAGGCTCCCCAGTGATCTCGTCCGCCACCTTTGTTGATCTTGGGGGTCCGACCGAACTCGGTGAGGAACACGACCAGCGTGTCGTCGAGTAACCCGCGCTGTTTCAGATCGCTGATGAGCGCGGCGAACGCCTTGTCCATGCCGGCGACGTGATAGCCGCGCATCGCCATTTGGCTGATGTGCGGGAATTTCTGTTCCGGGACGTTGTGATTATCCCACAGGTTTCCGTAATCCGGGTCGTAGCCGTAATCGACCATCACGAATCGAGCGCCCGCTTCGACGAGTCGCGCGGCCATCAAGCAGCGGCCACCGATCTTTGTGCGGCCGTAATTGTCTCGCACCGCATCGGACTCTTTGCGAACGTCGAAGGCGTCGCGAATCTTGCTGGAGGTCAGCAGGCCGAGGGCGCTCGAAAAATTTCCATCGACCGCGTCGGCGAGCCGTTCTTGATCGACCGTTCGCTGTGCTTGATCGAAGCTGTTTCGCAGGGAGGCTCGGCGATCGAGTCGCGTGAGCGAGACACCCTCTGGCATGTCGAGCAACCGAGGACGCAGATCCTCATCGCTGAGCGGCGACGGGTTTTCCGATTTCACTCCGACCGTGAAGTCCGGCTGCTCCGGCTGACCGCCGACGCAGAACGGAGCGTATTGATCTCCCAACCAACCACCGACGAACAAGGCATACGGCGGCGGACCCGGCCGAGTGATTCCCGGCACCGCGATGTAACCGGGCAAGCCGTTTCGCGAACCTTGCTGATGCCAGACGATCGACCCGATATTCGGCTCGGCGAAAAGCTGAGCCATCGTGACCTTCTTGCCTGACAGCGTGTAGGCTTGGCTCAGCAAGTGATCGTTGCTGTCGTGCGAGAAGCTGCGGATGACCGCCAGTTGATCCGCGATCTTCGCGAGGTTGGGACACGCCTCGCAGAATTGCACTCCGGGAAGTTTCGTATCGATGGCCGACAGCGTCCCGCGAATCTCTTCGGGAGCTTCTGGTTTTGGATCGAATGACTCGAGATGCGTAACTCCTCCGCCCATCCAGAGGTAAACCACAGACTTCGCTTTACCGAAACTGGCCGAATGAGATTCGTTTGCTGATGCCACTGTTCCCAACGCCGACGGCACCAGCGTCGCAGCGACACTGACCGAGCCGACTCGCAGCACGTCGCGGCGATTGACCAGCGAGTTGCCGGGGCCAAACAGCGGATCGAGTCGAGAAAGTTGCGGCATGGATTCATGTCCTTCGGAAAGTAGCCGTCATCGCTCCGCGTGACGAGCCTTTCTGGCCAATGTGATTGATCAACCGAAGGCTCATCACGCGGAGCGATGATGGCTACTCTGATCGACCATCTTGGCGGGGTCGCATTATGCCGGCACAAACCTTGGTCGGGCAAGCGGCAGATTCCTGAGTCGCAACACCTCGTAGGACGGCCTTCCCTGGCCGTCGCGGGGCGCGCGGTGAGTTCAAGACGGCCTGGGAAGGCCGTCCTACATTACTTCTCGCCCATCAATTCCTTGAGCTTTGGCTCGATGGCTTCGGCCCAGGTGGCGTAGCTCTTTTCGTTGAGGTGCAGCAGGTCGGGCATCACTTCTTTCGACAGCGTACCGTCGTTGTTCAGAAACTTGTCGCCGATGTTGAGGTAATGCACCATCTTGCCGTCGTCCAGCTTGGCGATTTGCAGATTGGCCGCCGTGTTGACCTTTCGTTTCGTGTCATTGACATCCGCTCCGCGCGGGAAGATGGCGAGCACCAGAATCTTCGTCTTGGGCAATTTCTCTTGCAGCTTCTTGACGACCGCCGCGACTCCCTCGGCGATTTGCACCGGCGAGTTGGTCCCGGAGTTGTTCGTGCCGATCATCAGCACCGCCACCTTGGGAGAGATTCCCTCGACGTTGCCGTTATCCAGCCGCCACAAAACGTGCTGCGTGCGATCACCGCCGATGCCAAGATTCACGGCGTTGCGCGGCGTGTAGTACTTCTCCCAAACCGCTTTGCCGGATCCTTCCCAACCGTGAGTGATCGAGTCGCCGATCAATAGCAGATCGACGTTGCCCTGTTTGACTCGTTCGTTGAACGACTCGTGCCGCTTCATCCAGTTGGCGTCACGCGGAACAGGAACGATCGCGTCATTGGCTTTCTCCTCAGCCACCGAGACTGCGGCGGTCTTTGCCAAACCGAACAACGCGACGAATGCCACACAAGCGGTGAGAAACTTCCGAGAACGAAACATGAGCGGGACTCCTCAAGGGGGGAAAAAGGCGGGACGAACCATTCGCAGAACGGACGTGCGAAATCGTATCGACCTGCCCGCCGATTTTCGCGGGTCACGACCGCCACGAAGTCTCGTGAAACGCTTTGCCTTCGTGGCGAGCTCGCTACGATGCCACGACTTCGACTCATTCTTCTGGAGCCAGTCATGGACACGGCAGCGGATCACATTTTTCATTCTCAGACGGCATCGCAGGCGTTGTTGAAAGCCATGAAGGCTTTGACCGAGGCGACCGGTCGCGGTGTGAAAGACCTTGAAGGAATCTCGATGGGTGCCGCGTTCGATCTCGCTGTGGAAACACACGGTGACGAGTTGCCAGAGTTCTGGGTGATCTGGAACGAGTGGAACCTGTCGCTGGAAGATCCTCCCGCCGAGATGGGTGATCTCTAAGTAGACCCGCAGAGAAAAGTAGGCGAGTCACTCCGTGACTCGAAGATTCCAGTCACGGAGTGACTGGTCTACTTTCTCAGCAGCCAGTTTTGAAACTGCATACTTTTCCCCGCGGGTCTACTTAGTCGTTCGGCACGTTGAAAACGTGACCCACGAAGCTCGCGGCGATCTCGCCCGGCGATTCGTTGCCGATGATCGCGAGCGGACGACATTCTTCCAGATTCCGAAACCACGTGTGTTGCCGCTTCGCGAACTGGCGCGTGCGCGTCTGGATCAACTCGATCGCTTCGGCCAGCGATCGCTCGCCGCGCAGATGTTCGATGAGTTCCTTGTAACCGAGTGCTTGGCTGGCGGTGAGACTCAGCGGCTGCGGTTCCGCGAGCAGTGCTCGGACTTCGTCGAGCCATCCGGCCTCCAACATCGAGCCCACTCGCCGATTGATGCGGTCGTAGAGCCAGTCGCGCGGCGGCGAAACCCAAATCACATTGGTCGGTCGCTGGTTCGCTGGGAGCGGTTCCTCGCGGTGCTGCGCGGACAACGGCTGACCGGTGAGTTCCAGCACTTCGAGCGCTCGCACGACGCGACGCAGATCGTTGGGATGCAACCGCTCGGCGGTGCTTGGATCGCGTTGCCGGAGTCGGAGATGTAATGACTCTGAGCCGTCACGCGCGGCGTCCGCTTCCAACCGTTGCCGAATCTCGTCGTTGGCGGGCGGACCTTCAAAGACGCCGCGCAGCAGGCTGCGCAGATACAACCCGGTGCCGCCGACAAACAGCGGTGTGCCGCCGCGTTCGACAATCCCTTGGCAAACTTGCTGCGCCGCGACGAGATATTCGGCAACGCTGAATTCCTGCGACGGTTCCAAGATGTCGAAGAGATGATGTGGGACTCGAAGAAGCTCTTCCGCCGAGGGCTTCGCCGTGCCGATGTTCATGCGACGGTACAGCGTCATCGAATCCAGCGAGACGATTTCAACGGCGCTGCCACGCTCCGTCCGCAACCGTTCCGCAAGCGTGAGCGCGACGTCGCTCTTTCCGCAAGCGGTCGGGCCAGCGAGGAACCAGCAACGGCGAAGAAGGTCGGTGGCGAAACGCATTGGGTCACGGGTCACGACGGGTCAGGGGTCAGACAAGCGGCGGCAACGTACCTTCGGGGTGGGTGTTCGACTATGCTCCGGCAGGTCATCCGCGTTGGGAGATTTGATTTATGGCGGTGTTTGAAGCGAGCGTGGAATTGGCGTGCTCACCCGAAGCTGCGTTCGAGTTTTTGGCTCAGCCGGAGAATATCCGGGGCATCACGCCGTCATCGGTGATGCTGATTTTCGATGCGGCTCCGAAACGATTGTCGCTGGGAGCTCGCATGGAATTTCGGGTGCAAGCCTACGGGGTCGTGCGGTCCGCGGTGCATGAAGTGACGGCGTGGGATGAGCCGCGACGATTCGTCGAACGGCAGATCGAAGGACCGACTGGCTCGTGGGAACACGAACATCTCTTCCAGCCGACTTCACACGGCGTGCGAGTGACCGATCGGATCACGTTCACTCCGCCAGGCGGAATGTTGGGGTTGCTCATCAACGAACGGAAGATGAACGAAGCCCTCGAAGATGGGTTCGCACACCGGCATTTTGAACTTGAAAAACGGTTCGGCACTCCGCAGGGAGCCTCCTGATGGCCGATCGACCTTCGGATGATCAACGTAATTCGGCGACGTTCGGCGCGCTGGCGATGTTGCTGCTGATCTCTGCCGGACTACTGGGACTGGTTGCGATCGTACTGCCGCAAGTCTTGTGGCTGGTCGTGATCGCGATCGGTTTGGGGCTGAGCGTCGTGCTGCACTATTTCGTGTGGGGACGCTGGTTGACCGCGAAGCTGCACGCAGAAGAGGAGCAACAGCCAGCGCAGGACGAGAAGCCGAATCGAGAATGAGTACGGCCTTCGAGTGCGCAAAATTGAAGCCTGAAGCGCCAGCGAAGCCGATCGGTTCGACCGGCTTTGCTGGCGCTTCAGGCTTCAAGAGCCGAGTGAGCGATGCGGAACTAAACCGCCCCGCCCCCTTGCTCACCGGTGCGGATGCGGATGACTTCGTCGAGTGTCGAGACGAAGATCTTTCCGTCGCCGATCTGACCGGTGCGCGCGTGGCTTGTGATCGTGTCGATCGCCCGTTGCAGGTCGCCGTCATCGACGACGACTTCGAGCTTCACCTTGGGGAGAAAATCGACGGTGTATTCCGCGCCTCGGTACGTTTCCTTGTGCCCGCGCTGCCGGCCGAAGCCGCGCACTTCGCAAACTGTCATGCCCTGGATACCGGATTCGGTCAGAGCATTTTTGACCTCCTCCAGTTTGTAGTGCCGAATGATCGCTTCAATTTTTTTCATGGGAGCAACTCCTAAAACCGCGTCTGTTCGCGAACGTTGGCGAGAGTCCGCCGGTTGGTGATGTGCGAAGACAACTTCTAAAGATTATGAGAACACGGAATTCTGACTTCCGCAAGCGGCCGCATCGCCATTCGATGCGGCCCGTTCGGAGATGGCTTAGTAGAAGATATAGCCTTCCTCCCCATGCTGGCTGAGGTCGAGTCCCTGGATTTCGTCTTCTTGGCTGGCTCGCAAGCCGACCACGACATCGACCACCTTCAAAATGATGAAGGTGCCGACCAGCGTCAACGCGAGCGCCGCACCGGCTCCGACCAATTGATTGATGACTTGGTGCATGCTCCCGGTTTGGAGCATGCCTTGGTAATCGTCGTTCCCCGAAACGATGCTGTTGGCGAAGACCCCCGTGAGGATCGCTCCGGCAAAGCCGCCGACTCCGTGAACGCCGAAGGCATCCAACGAGTCGTCGTAGCCGAACTTCGACTTGATCGTCGTACAGGCACAGTAGCAGACACCGCCCGCAACGATTCCCAGAATCATGCCCGACACCGGCGTGACGAATCCTGCGGCCGGAGTCACGCAAACCAAACCGGCAACGGCTCCTGAGCACGCACCGAGAATGCTGGGCTTGCCTCGTTTGAGCCACTCGATGCCGGCCCAGGTCAGTGTTCCCGTGGCTGCTGCCAAGTGGGTCGAGACGAATGCGTAGACCGCTTGACCACTCGCTGCGACCGCGCTGCCGGCGTTGAAACCGAACCAGCCGACCCACAGCATTGTTGCACCGATGAACGTGTAAGTCAGATTGTGTGGCGGCATCGGTTCTTGTCCGAAGCCCAAGCGTTTGCCGAGCATGATCGCGCACAGCAATGCCGAGCCTCCCGAAATCAGATGCACCACCGTGCCGCCTGCGAAGTCCAACGC
>JAYVQJ010000196.1:0-10462 GCA_043777235.1 Planctomycetia bacterium | reverse complement strand
AAGCAACGAGTGTGCAAGCGGTGTCATAAGTCTCTCTAGTCCTGGATTTGGTAAGTCGTCATGTCCCGTCTCCAAGAATTTTACAACGACACGGTCATCCCTAAGCTTTCCGAGAAATTGGGGATTAAGAACCGGTATGCGCTGCCTCGGCTGAAAAAGATCGTGGTGAGCATGGGCGTCGGTAGGGCGACTCAGGAGCGCAAGCGACTTGATGAAGCAGCGCAGCATCTCGGTTTGATTACCGGTCAAAAACCAAGTATTCGGAAATCGCGAATCGCCGTTTCAGCGTTTCGTTTGCGGGAGAATATGGAAATCGGATGCGCCGTGACTTTGCGCGGCCACCGTATGTATGAGTTTCTGGATCGTTTTATCCAGTTGGCTTTGCCACGTGTCCGCGACTTTCGGGGGTTGAATCCAAAGTCCTTCGATGGAGCGGGTAATTTTTCAACGGGCTTGACCGAGCAGACAGTCTTCCCGGAGATTCCGGCTGACAAAGTGGCTTTTACGCAAGGTATGAATATCACTTTCGTCACATCGGCTCGAACGGACGAACAGGGTCGAGCATTGCTTGGCGAATTGGGAATTCCTTTTAGCAAATAGGTAATTGAATTCGCGCGAAGCGGGTTCCTCATAATTGTTCTAAGTGACGTTATTACCAACACAATTAGTCCGTCCGGTCAAAGGTCGGTGACTCATGGCAACCAAAGCACATATCGCGAAAGCGAAACGAACTCCAAAATTCAGCTCACGGCGTGAGAGCCGATGCCAGATGTGTGGTCGTCAGCGTGCGGTGTATCAAAAGTTTCGATTGTGCCGCATCTGTTTCCGCAATTTGGCGTTGGATGGAATGATCCCTGGGGTGAAGAAGGCAAGCTGGTAGAGGTAGGTGGATTTATTATGGCGACCGATCCGGTTAGTGATTTAGCAACTCGCATTCGTAACGGCCTGCAGATTGAGGCGACGCATGTGGACGTCCCGACGTCGATTCTTAAGGTGCAAGTTGCAGCAGCACTGCAACGCGAGGGGTTCATTTGGGACTTTGAGCAGCAGACTAGCGAAGGCGCTCCGGGTGGTACGTTGCGGATCAACTTGAAGTACGGTCCGAGTGGTGAGCGCGTCGTTCGCAGCATTCGACGAATTAGCAAACCTGGTAGGCGGGTGTATTTCGGTTGCGAGAATATGCCGAAGGTGCTTGGTGGAATGGGAGTCTTGGTTCTTTCGACGAATCAAGGTGTGCTTAGCAACCGAGAAGCGAAAGAAAAAGGAATCGGCGGCGAGGCATTGTTGGAGATCTGGTAATAGATCGTTTGTGTCATTGGCTGCGAGTCATATTGAAATAATGGTCGGGTGGCGAAATGTCGCGAGTTGGTAAAATGCCTGTGGTCGTTCCGAGCGGTGTCACAGTGGACGTCGCGGCGGGGCAAATCCATGCGAGTGGCCCCAAGGGAAAATTGTCGTTGGCGTTGCATCCGTGTGTCGTCGTGTCCAAGGACGGAGCGGCATTGAAAGTCGATGTCGTTGGTATTGGCCGACGGGAGCGTTCTCTTCATGGCCTGTATCGTTCATTGATCAATAATACGGTTTCGGGCGTTCATACCGGTTTTGAGAAGCGTCTGGAATTGAATGGTGTCGGTTATCAATGCCAACTCAAAGGGAAGAAACTGGAATTGTCAGTTGGTTATTCGAAGCCGGTCGTTTTCGATGTGCCAGCAGCCATCACAGTGACGCTCCCGGACAACACACACTTGGTCGTATCGGGTGTCGATAAGCAGGCGGTTGGTCAATTTGCTGCTCAGGTCCGTGCGTCCCGAGTTCCTGACCCCTATAAGGCTAAGGGAGTGAAGTACGCAGGAGAGATCATTCGCCGTAAAGCTGGTAAGGCATTCGGCGCAGGGGCGAAGTAGCTTTTTGAGCGTTTGGGTTTGGCGTCGAGACGATGCCCTTTGTAACGAAGTGCAGCTATGGCTATCACGAAAACAATTGAACGACAACGACAGCGCCGCACTTGGCGTGTGCGGAACCGATTGCGCCAGTCCAAGAGTGGTCGATTGCGATTGTCGGTGTTTCGTAGTAATAAGCATATTTCAGCGCAAGTGATCGACGATGCGAATGGTCGCACGGTTGTTTCAGCGAGTAGCGCCGACAAGGATCTCCGCGAACAAATTAAGAATGGCGGGAACGTGGCAGCCGCGACGGCCGTTGGTAAGCGTCTCGGAGAACGCTGTGTCGAGCGGGGAATCAAGGAAGTCGTCTTTGACCGTGGGCAGTATCGTTACCACGGGCGTGTTGCGGCGCTTGCGAATGGCGTTCGAGACGCGGGCTTGGAATTTTAGTCCAGAGAATTTTGGGGGAGAGTTGTGGCTGAAAACCGACGCGACAATCGAAACGACAATCGTGGAGAGAATCGATCCGATAACGTGGAGCATACGTTGCAGATTCGACGTTGTGCCTGCGTCGTCAAGGGTGGCCGGCGATTCAGTTTTGCTGGATTGGTCGTCACTGGGGACGGACGCGGAACAGTCGGATGGGGCTATGGAAAAGGCCCGGAGGTTCCGATCGCGGTCGAGAAGGCAACACGCGCTGCAGAACGCACGCGGATCAAAGTACAAGTTGTTCATCAGACAGTTCCGCATCGCGTTGAAGGCCGTTATGGTGCGTCGCGGATCGTGTTGATTCCGGCGAGTCCAGGCACGGGAGTCATTGCGGGGGGAACCGTTCGCTCAATTATGAATGCGGTTGGCGTCACCGATGTGTTGACGAAAAGTTTTGGGTCAAACTGTCCACTCACATTAGTGAAGGCGGTTTTTGAAGCACTCAAGTCGTTACGAACCCGCGAGGAAGTGGCCCGGTTGCGCGGTGTGCAACTCTAGTCGCGGGTTATTTCCGGCTCTGTGTGCTCAAAATCGCGATGGAAAATAATCGTCATGCAAATTCACGAAATCACTGACGTTGCCGGTCGGCAAGGGCCAAATCGAAAGCGAATTGGTCGCGGGATTGGTAGCCACGGAAAGACATCCGGACGCGGCCACAAAGGCGAAGGATCGCGATCTGGTTCCAAAGGATATCTGGTCAAAGAAGGCGGTCAGATACCAATGTTTCGCAAAGTTGCGAAACGCGGATTCTCGGCAGGCGATTATGCAGTTCAGAAACGCATTGCTATCGTCAACATCGGAGCGCTGGAGAAATTGGATTCGAGCGTCTCTGTGGTCAATCTGGAAACACTCATTTCTTCCGGGCTAATTCCGCGAAGGAGTCAAATTGTTCGGGTGCTGGGCGGTGGTGAAGTAACGCGGGCGTTGACAGTAGAAGCGAGTCACGTCAGTCGCAGTGCTGCTACGAAAATCGGAGCGGCCGGTGGAGCCGTGATTTTGATTTGAACCGGGTACGGCTTCGTTCAATCGTTTTCACGCGGTCAACATTGGGGGTTCAATCCCTCTGAGTAAGTGATGATTCAAAAACTTGTAGCCATCTTGGCCATCCCCGATCTTCGTCGCAAGCTACTGCTGACAGTAGTATTGCTGGCGGTGTATCGAATGGGTTTTTGGGTACCACTCCCGATTGTCAACCAAGAACTCGTCCAGCAGAACATCGAGAAGCTCAATTCCGGTGGCGGCGGGCCACTTGGACAGATCTTACAAACGGCCTCATTATTTTCGGCTTCGCAGGTCGGCTATAGTACGATCTTTGGGTTGGGAATCATGCCGTATATCTCCTGCTCGATCGTGTTTCAGCTTTTGGCGACTGTGTATCCTCCGTTAGAGCGGCTTCAAAAAGAGGGTGAATCGGGTCGCCGAAAAATCAACGAATTGACTCGACAAATCACGGTTATCGTTAGCCTCTTACAAAGTTTCTTCTGGGTGAGGACAATGTCGTCAGGGAGTCTGACGGGCCAGGGTATGGTTCTGGACGCGTATAACACGTTTTTTTTCCACTTGGCTACCGCGGTCATGATGACTGCGGGGACCATGTTCTTAATGTGGATTGGCGAACAAATCGATGCGTTTGGTATCGGCAATGGAATCAGTCTGTTGATTATGGCTGGCATCATGGCGCAGATGCCAACAGCGGTTTTCAACCTTGTGAGGCCAGTACTTGAACGTGGAATGTCGATCGGGTCAGACAACGGAATCGACCGGATTCTTTTGTTGATTGGGTTGTTCGTGGCCATTGTCTTGGCCGTTGTCTTTGTCACTCAGGCTCAGCGTCGTATTCCCGTGCAAAGTGCGAAGCATGTTCGTGGTCGGCGGATGTTTGGCGGTTCAGAACAATTCTTGCCGTTGAAGCTGAACCAGTCGGGCGTCATGCCAATCATTTTTGCGTCGAGTCTGCTGATGATTCCCGGCTATTTGTATCATCAGCTACTTGAGCGACTTGATATCCCTTATTTCAATCAATTCGTGAACCTCCCAGCGCTTTATTATTTGAGTTACGCCGGGTTGATTTTCTTTTTCTCGTATTTCTGGGCGGCGGTTACATTTAATCCCAAGGAAATTGCCCAGAACTTAAAGGATTACGGCAGCTTTGTGCCGGGATATCGTCCAGGCGATCGTACTTCAAAGTACTTAGAGCAGGTCATTGTTCGTGTGACGTTTGTAGGTGCTGGCTTCTTAAGTCTGCTGGCGATTCTTCCAAGTATTGTTAGTAAGGTTGTAAATGTGGACCCTATCATCGCTGGTTTTTACGGCGGAACGGGTTTGCTGATCGTGGTCTCGGTATCGATCGACTTGATTTCACGCATTGATAGTCACTTGCTCGTGCGGAATCAGGCGGGTCTGACCGACGGCTAGGAAGTTTCGAGGTCGTCATGAAGGTTCGGTCGAGTATTCGTCGAATTTGCGAAGGCTGCAAGATTGTGCGGCGACGGGGCCGCATGTACGTTGTTTGCAGTCTTGATCCGCGTCATAAGCAACGCCAAGGTTAAAGGGAGCTACGATGCCTCGTATTCAGGGTGTCGATATTCCGAACGACAAGTTCGTGTATATTTCACTGTCGTACTTGTACGGTGTCGGACCTAAGGTTGCGTTACGCTTGTGCCATCAAATGGGGATCGACCCCTGTATGAAGGCGTCGCAACTTTCTGACGACAACATCGCGAAGATCAACAATTATCTCGATCGGGAAGTGCTGGCTGAGGGGCAATTGCGCCGCGCGATTCAACAGGACATCGGCCGATTAAAAGATATCAAGAGCTATCGAGGGATGCGGCATCGCCGAAACTTGCCGGTTCGAGGTCAGCGGACACGCACGAATGCGAGAACACGCAAGGGTGTGAAGAAGACTGTCGCCGGCAAGAAGGGCGTCAAGGACATGAAGCACTAAGCGACGGTGTAGCAGCGGAGTCGTTCCGCGTGATTCCATGAGAGGGGCGAAACAGTGGCAGCGGGAAAGAAGAAAGTTCGTCGGCACGTCAGCAAGGCGATCGCTTTTATTAAAGCGACGTTTAACAACACCATTGTGACTGTCACAGATCCCGCAGGGGATGTGTTGTGTTGGGCCACTGCTGGCACAGCCGGGTTTAAGGGGAGTCGTAAGAGTACTCCCTTCGCTGCTCAGCGAGCTGCGGAGATTTGCGCTGAGCGAGCCGCAAAATTCGGTGTGCGGGAGATGGAAGTTCGTGTTAACGGTCCAGGTTCAGGACGTGAGAGCGCAATTACTGGGCTTCAGAGTTCTGGAATTGTCGTGCGGTCAATTGAGGACATCACCCCGCTGCCGCATAACGGGTGTCGTCCGCCGAAAAAGCGGCGAGTGTAAATTGATCGAATCGATCGGTTGTCGGTGAATTTTGAAAAGACGTTCGTGCGGTTGTTTTGTGGAGGTTGGCAATGCGAATTCGTTGGCGAGGTCTGGAGCTTCCGAGCAGAGTGCAGTTGGTTCCGACGACGGCAACTCCGATGTACGGGATGTTCGTCGCGGAGCCATTTGAGCGGGGGTTCGGTGCGACGATTGGCAATAGCCTGCGCCGAATCATGCTGACGAGCTTGGAGGGCAGTTCGATTACGAAAGTGCGCATCCAAGGGGTGCAGCACGAGTTCATGACCGTGCCGGGTGTCGTTGAGGATGTGACGGACGTTTGTTTGAACATCAAATCGGTGGTCGTGAAGAACCATAGCTCAACGCAGAAAATTCTGCGGATCGAGCGACATCAACGTGGTGTGGTGACTGCGGGTGACATGATTTGCAGCGATCAAGTTGAAGTGCTGAATAAGAACTTGATCGTGGCGACGATGACCGATGACGTACCGTTCAATATGGAGCTGACCGTGGAGAACGGGCGAGGATATATCCCCGCGTCCGAGTATCACGCGTCGCACGATGAAGAGCCGGGCTTGTTGTTATTGGACGCGATTTTTTCGCCGGTGGTCCGTGTTCGATACAAGATCGAAGATTGTCGCGTTGGCCAGCGGACGAACTACGATAAGTTGATTCTGGAGGTTTGGACCAATGGGACGATTACGCCGGAAATGGCTGTTGTCGAAGCCGCGAAGATTCTTCGCAAGCATCTCACTCCGTTCGTTTCCTTCCGTGAGGCAGGTGCTGAAATCAGCCCAGAGGGTGGATTGCGTGGCATGATGGATGCCACTGGTTATTCGCCGGTCGATTTGGAACTGGAAGAGAAGCTCAATCAAAGTCTGGCGGAATTGAACTTGTCGGTCAGAGCGACCAACTGCTTGGAATCGGAAGGGATCAACACGATCCGCGACTTGGTGACTCGAAGTGAAGATCAATTGCTGCAAGTGCGGAATTTCGGTGAAACCACGTTGGTCGAAGTCCGTGAGCGTTTGAGCGTGATCGGCTTGCGGTTGGGGATGAAGGTATCTCGATCAATGGCCGCACGGTAAATTTTCGGGCCGATCAAGAGAGGCAAAGAAAGAGTTTGGTGAGCGATCATGCGGCATAGACTTCGAGGACGGCATTTGGGGCGGACGAGTTCGCACCGCCACGCGCTGATGCGCAATTTGACGCGTGCGTTGATTTTGACCCTCGATCAGGAAGTCACCGGCGCGGCGAAGGCGAGTGGTCGAATTCGGACGACGCTGGAGAAGGCGAAGGAAGTTCGCCCGTATGTCGAAAAGATGGTCACGACGGCTGTGAAGGCGAAGAAGTGTCTGGACGAAGCGAACAAGATTGCTTGCTCGCACGCACGTGGTACCGATGAATATAAGACGTGGCGAGCGACCGAAGCGGGGCAAGTCTGGCTTAAGGCTCAGGCCAATTACATTCATCGCCGTCGTCAATTGTTTGACTGGCTTCGTAGCAAGCAGGCGGTGATTTTGTTGATTGAGAAAATTGCGCCGCGATTCGAAGATCGACCGGGTGGATACACACGCGTCGTGCGGATCGCGAAGCGACGGTTGGCAGATGCGGCTCGCTTAGCCTATTTGGAATTCGTCGAAGAGCCGACCCGATTGGCGGTCGAGAGCAAGAGCTAACTCGGAAGCGAAACAGAACACGTTCAAGCCCGGTGGCTGCGAAGTCGCCGGGCTTTTTCGTTGGTAAGGGCACCGATACGCTGTTCCGTGTGACAGGCCGTCTTTCGGAGCTTGTCTGTTACGAGTCAACTCAGAATCTAAACGCAATCCGCCTGAATGATGAAGCGGTTGAGATGAGAGGCTCCAGTGTCAGTGCCGATGGGAAAGGTTTATCTGGTGGGAGCAGGACCGGGAGATCCGGGGTTGCTGACGCTGCGCGGTTTGGAATGTTTGCGGCGCGCGGACGTGGTGTTGTACGACGGTTTGGTGAATCCCATCTTGCTGCGGCATTCGAAGGCGAAGGCCGAGCGGACATGTCGCGTGTCGGCGGGTGGCGAGCGGCATTTGGATCAAGAGGAAATCAATCGACGATTGGTCGCGGCGGCGAAGCAGGGGAAGACCGTCGTTCGGCTGAAAGGTGGCGATCCGTTTGTCTTCGGACGGGGCAGCGAGGAAGCGGCGGCGCTGGCGGCGGAAGGGATTCCATTTGAGGTCATCCCCGGAGTCACAGCGGCAGTTGCGGCAGGAGAGTATGCGGGATTTTCGGTAACACATCGCAATCACGCTTCCGCAGTAGCGTTTATCACCGGTCATGAGGATCCAGCGAAAGAGTCACCGAGTTTAGACTACGGAGTGCTCGCCGCATTTCCGGGGACGCTCGTGTTCTACATGGGCTGGCATCGTTTGCCGTTGATTGCGGAAGCGCTGATTGCGGCCGGCAAGAACGCGAGCACGCCGGTCGCGGTGGTAAGTCACGCGAGTTGGCCTTCGCAACAGACGGTGACGGGAACATTGACGACGATCGCGGGGCAAGTGGTTGCGGCAGGACTGCGGCCACCGTCGTTGATTGTCGTTGGCGAGTGCGTGCGGCAGCGGGAACAACTTGCGTGGTTCGAGAAGCGGCCGCTGTTTGGCCGACGCATTGGCGTGACGCGGGCGGACGAACAGGCCGACGCTCAGATTGATCGCATCTTCGAGCTGGGAGCTGAGCCGGTGTTGATGCCGACTTTGGTAATCGATCCGCCCGAGACTTGGGACTTCGTGGACGAGACACTGCGGCGCATCAACGAGTTCGACTGGATCGTGTTCACGAGTGCGAATGGCGTGCGTGGATTGCTTGGACGAATTTGGAATCTCGGCGGTGACGTCCGCTGGTTGGCAAAAGCGAAGATCGCGGCGATTGGGCCGTCGACGGCTGCCGCTTTGGGAGAGTTTCAACTGCGAGCGGACTTGGTGCCGGAGTCGTATCGGGCGGAGCATCTCGCCGAAGCATTGTGTCCGCAGGTGAGCGGTCAACGGGTCTTGTGGGCACGAGCCAATCGCGTTCGCGATGTCTTGCGATCGGAGTTGATGGCGGCGGGCGCGCAGCTTGACGAGGTCGTCGTGTATCAGAATCGTGATGTGGACGCTTGGCCGGAGGAAGTGAATCAGCGACTCGTCGCGGGACAATTGGATTGGATCGGCGTAAGCAGTCCGGCGATTGCTCGCAACGTGGCGCGATTGGTGCCAGAAGCAGCCCGATCGCATCTGGGGAGCCGAATTCGGATTGCCAGCATTAGCCCGGTCACGTCGGGTGCGTGTCAGGAGGTTGGGCTGCCAGTCTCCGCCGAAGCGACCGAGCACACTTGGGATGGTCTGCTCGCGGTGATCCAGCACGTCGAGCATGAAGGTAGTGTCTTTTTTTCAATGTAGCCCGACGTCGCCGACGTCGGGAATAGCCGACTTCGGCGAAGTCGGCCTACAAATTAGGACACTACCAGCATGAAGAGAGTCAGCGCAGAGTCCGGTCGTCTTGTCCTTGGGGACGAGTGGCTCGAATCTCAGCGGGCATTGGTTGGAACGCGTTGAGGGTACGGTCGCTCGAGTTCTCGATGCCTTGGATGAGCGTCTCGTCGAGCAGTTGCATGATCGTGCGTTGGCCGAAGCCGTACAGATTCCAAAACCCTTGTTGGGTGGCGTCGATTGAGCCGTGCAGGAGTCGCGAGCCAGTTAGTTGCGATTTCCCAGTGACGCCGGCGAAGTTCTTCTCGATGGTCTGGCTTCGATGTTGGACGTAATCCACAGCGGAGTCGAGGCGGTGCATGTTGGTCTGAGAAACGAGCTGATAGTCCCAGATCGTTGCGTTGCTCAGGTCCACGACATTGGAGCTTTCTGAAACCCATTCGTTGCGGTGGTGCCGGAGTGCGAGGTCCACTCGATCGGTAGCCGTCACGAAAGGTTTGCGGCCACGAGTCAGTGGCGAGATCACATCGTCCATGATGCGAAACACGCTCAACTCTGTGAGCAATAGCGCGTTGTAAGTGATGTTGTTGAGATCATACGGACTGGCAGGATGGTTGATCGTCACCGGCTGATCGGGGTATTCGGCGACCGATTGATAACTGACAGGCTGCCAAGCATTCAGATCGACCGAGTCCCAGAAGACGGCCTTCATGACTTGGCCGGAAGTCAGAGTGATCTCACCGCCGGGACCAAGTTGAGCGATCTTCGAGGCCAATCCGTCGGCATCAACAGACGACGCCGTTTGAATTGGCTGCGATGCTTGCTGGATGTGCCGCGAGAACATCGGTGTTGGAAGATGCGGAGTCGCGGGTTGATACATCGCTCGCATCGGTTGGCCGTCGAAGTGATCCATGCGAATGCCGCTTCCGACCATGTCGAGCAACGTTGGCGTGAGGTCCACTAATCGGCAAGGCGAATCGATCCGAGCACCTCGACGCACGTTGGGGCCGGCCACGAACATGCAGGCTCGCATCGCATCGGCCAGCGGGTAGCCGTGCATCGTGCCCGGCGAAGCATCGTTGCCGAAATACCAACCAGGCCGCGCGGTGATGACCAAATCGGGAGCGGCGTCTGTTTCTTGCGGTGCGATGTTGCTCTGCCAGAGCATGTGCCGTGAGAGGGCGACGACGGAATCGGGGTACTGAGTCGGCGTCTGCATTTCGAGCCACTCGCGCTCACTGTGCCATTCGTGGAGGAAGCTGGCATCGGCA
>JAYVQJ010000195.1:0-10465 GCA_043777235.1 Planctomycetia bacterium | reverse complement strand
AAGTCCGCAATATCGAACTCAGACTCTCAAAAGCACGAACCGCGTTGGGATTTCAAGAGTTTGAAATCAGTCATGAGTTGGCCAACTCCTTCCGCCAGTTGGACACGACCTTCCAAACCGCTCAGACGTATTTCAATCGCCGCCGCGCCGCCGAACGGCGTCTGCAAGCGAATGATGCTCAATACAAAGCCGGCAAGGGGAACGTCGATCAATTGCTGCGAGCGCAGATCAGTCTCGCTCAAGCCGAGAAGGCGTACTATCAAAGCATCGTCGGCTACAACCGAGCCATCTTGGACATGAAGTACCGCAAGGGAACGTTGATGGACGACAACAACGTCTACCTCGCGGAAAGCCTTTCACATCCAGAGGCTTATTCCCAAGCCTTGCGACATGCTTGGGCACGCAGCCACGCGGTTGATGCCAATCATCTCGACACGCAACCTGAAGTGTTCGCGGGCAGCGAATCGGACGCTGCGGAGATGGGGACGTCGGTCTACTCGACTCGCTCACCCTCGGGCCTCGCACAACCGCCGGTCCCAGAGCCCGCGACGGATGCTGAACTTCCCGCGACCGAATCCAAGCCGCTGCCGAAACCAGAACTTCCCAACGATCGCGCAGTCCCCGCTCCTGCCGCGAAAAAAGAGCTGCCCGGTGCCGCCGCTCGCTCGCAACGACCGAGCCAATCGTCACCGGTGACTGTTGAAAAGAAATTTTCTCCGGATGCGGAACCTCCCATTCAGCAGATCGAATATCAGGCGGAGTCTCCGGATCAAGAAGCACTTCCTCGCGAATCTGCCCCGGCCGATGATGATTTCCAGGAGACCGCTCGTAACAGTCGCCATCCTGTCACCAAGCAATTGGAAGTCGCGGACAACCACAAGCGTGCCAAGAGGAACGCGACCGACGCAGGCTCGTTCCAGATGCCGTCGACCCATCGGTGAATCACATCCATCGTTGATGTTTGGAGCCTGACTGCTCCAAATCTTCATGTGACAATCAGTCGCTTATCGCAAGCGTCGCTTCGCTTGGGTCCACTTCGGGAGACTCAAGGGAGGCGGCGTTTTTGTTTGATGACGACGTCTTGGCGAGACGGGCAATCGCGGAACTCCTCGGACGCTCAGCCGAACTTGGCCTCTAATTGCAACGGCTTGCGATTTCGTAACGAATAACAATCCCGCGCGAAGAATCATTTTCGCAGAATGGCACCGAATTGATGACCTCTCATCGACGCTCACTCCTCCGAGGAGTCGCCTCATGGCTCAAAGAACTCTGCGAATGACTTTCTGTGTCGCGCTGGTTTCCGTGGCGATTCGGCCCGTGATGGCCTTTCAGTCGTATGGATATGGATCGACCTACAGCTCGCGCTTGTCATCGATGGAATCAACCGTGACCAATCAACTTCACGGTGTCGAGAAGACGCTGGAGTCCGCTCACAAAAGATTGGTCAACGCACGCAAGCAACTCGCGCAGACCGAGTCCGAACATCAGAAACTTGCCCACGAATACAACTCGCTGCATCAACAAGTCCAGAAGGAAGCGGACTTCAATCCGGCACTTATGCAGGCTCGCAAAGAATTCGCCGAAGCGGAGAGTGCTTTCCAAGATGGGCGTGCGCGGATTGTGAAACAACTCAAGGCCAAGGCCGATTATCAGAAGGCTCTCGAAACGAAACAGACCGCGACTTCGCAGCTTAAAGCACTCACAGATAGCGATCCTCAAGAGGCTCGGGCGCTCCTCGCGAAGCAGATCTCAGAACTCTCCTCCACGTTGTCGATCCAAGAGACGAAAGCGATTGCGGCCGACCCCAAAGCGAAGAAGGCCCAACAAACGTTGCACGAAGCCGAACAGGATTTGGCAGGATTGATTCGCGATCGCAATAACTCCATCGAGAAAGACTCGCGATTGAATTCTGAGAAGACGGCGCTCAATCGCGCCCATCGCGACCACGACGCGGCGAAGCGACAGTTCGCACAAGCTCAGTCCGCTTCCAATCAAGCCGAGCGGGCTTATCAATCCTTGATGCAAGAAAAGATCGCTCTCGATCAGCAGCGGAATCAACAGCATCGAGCCAATCGTTACGGCTACGGGCGTGGTGGATACGGTCGCCGACATTACGGTGTCGGGCCGCTCGGCGGAGCACTTCGCGTCATTCCATCGCCATCACTTATCGTCCACTGACCAGTGACGGCTCAGCCGTTCTTCGTTTCGAAGTCGCGCATCACGGAGATCAGCGCATCGACTCCTTCGATCGGAAATGCGTTGTAGATGCTCGCTCGCATCCCGCCGACACTGCGATGACCTTTAAGTCCGTCGAGACCTGCGGCGGTCGCGGCTTTGACGAACTTGCCGTCCAGTTCCTCGTTCCCGGTCACGAACGTGACGTTCATCAACGAGCGACTGTCCTTATCCGCCGTCGCTTTGAAGAGCGAGCTTTGATCGAGGTACGCGTACAGTCGATCGGCCTTCGCTCGGTTACGTTGTTCCATGCCGACCAGGCCGCCATTGGACTTGATCCATTTGAAGACCAGGCCCATGAGATAAATGCCGAATGTCGGCGGCGTGTTGTACATCGAATCGTTTTTGCTGTGCGTCCGGTACTGCAACATCGTTGGCAGGTCGCTGCGGCCTCGGTCAATCATGTCGTTGCGGATGATGACCAACGTCACTCCCGACGGGCCGAGATTCTTCTGTGCTCCCGCATAAATAATCGCGTGCTTCGCGACGTCGATGGGGCGACAGAAGATGTCGCTGCTCGCGTCACAGATCAGCGTCGAATCGGCAGGCACTTCAGGAAGTCGGTGCCACTGCGTTCCGAAGATCGTGTTGTTCGACGTGTAATGCACGTAGGCCGCACCGCTGCTGCACTGCACCGATTTCGGGATGTAACAATAGTTGCGATCCTTGCTGCTACACGCGATGTGCGTCCGGCCGAAGCGGACGGCTTCCTCTTGAGCTTTCTCGGACCATGCACCGGTCACTAGGTAGTCGGCGTGTGCGTCGCTCGGCAGAAAATTCATCGGGATCATGCCGAACTGCAACGAGGCACCTCCCTGCAAGAACAGAACCTTGTCGTCCGGCGAGATGCCGCCGATTTCACGACACAACGCTTCGCACTCTTCATACACGGCCACGAACGCCTTGCCGCGATGCGAGTGCTCGCAGATGCCGATGCCGGTGTTGCCTAAAGAAAGAAGGTTCTCGCGAGCCTCTTCCAAGACCGGTACAGGCAGCACGGCGGGGCCGGCTGAGAAATTAAAAATACGATTGGTCATGGCAAGTGTTCCTGATCCCAAATACTTCCGCGAACTGCGGGGAATTTCAAAGCAAAACGGCTGAGACAGCCTCCAGCCGGGGCGGGATTAAAGGAGCCTCGCAGAGGCCACGCAAGGGTCTCTTGGCGACATCATCACGCAGCGGCGCAGCATCCTTTCGTCTCGATCAAGCGGCCGATACCGTTCCGCCGTTTGGAAGTCTTGACGGAGAATGACCGTGGGTGTTGATGCCAGTTCCGTGCATGTGAATCTCGGCGAGCGGAGCTACGAAATCCGCATCGTCAGCGATGGGCTGACCGAGTTGTCCTGGCTGTTGCCGATTTGGCTCGATCGCAGCGTGTACCGTGCCGGCAGTTCGCGACTGGCTCACATCGTGACTGATCGAAATGTACGTCGACACGCCGATGTTGTGCGTGACTCACTGACTCGCGCCGGCTGGGCCTGCGGACTGTCAGAGTTGGAACCGGGTGAGAAAACGAAATCGGTCAACAATCTCTCTTTGATTTGGGATGCGTTGATTGCCTCGAAGGCGGATCGTCAAACGGTCATCATCGCCGTGGGAGGTGGTGTGATCGGCGACTTGGCTGGCTTTGCCGCCGCGTCATTCGTGCGCGGATTGCCGTTCGTGCAAGTTCCGACGTCGCTGTTGGCGGATGTCGACAGCTCGGTCGGCGGCAAGACGGGGATCAATCATCCCGCCGCGAAGAACATGCTCGGCGCATTTCATCAACCGGTCGGTGTGTTGATCGATACGGCGGTGCTTGAAACGCTGCCGGCTCGCGAGTTCTCTGCTGGCATGGCTGAGGTCGCCAAATACGGCGTGATCCTGGATGCCGACTTCTTCGCGTTTCTCGAACAGCGTGCCGAGTCGATCAATCACCGTGATCCGAACATTCTGCGACAAGTGGTCGCTCGCTGCTGCCGCTTGAAGGCAGACGTTGTCGAGAAGGATGAGTTCGAGCGCACCGGCCTGCGAGCCGTGTTGAACTACGGTCATACGTTCGGTCATGCGTTCGAGGCTCTTGCAGGATACGGCGAACTGTTGCACGGCGAAGCCGTCGCGATCGGCATGTTGTACGCCAGCCGATTGGCCGAGCGACTTGGTTTCATCGACGGCACGACCACACGTCGGCAGGAGGAGCTGTTGAGCCTCTTCGGATTACCGACTCGATTGCCGGCGGGTTGGCCGCATTCTGAGGACGCGGTGATTGACCGCATGAAGCTCGATAAGAAAACGCTCGGAGGCCAACTCCGTTTCGTCCTGCCCAAGCGATTGGGGCACGTCGAGGTCGTCAACGATGTGACCGAGACAGATGTCCGAGCCGTGCTGCGACGTGAGTAGCGCACGCGACTCGCATGCGATCCAATGAAAAAGGCCGACCGCGGAATCGCGGTCGGCCTTCGTGGGTCAGTCATCGACTTGAATCTCAAGGGTATGAGGAACGAGTCGATTTCTGAATTTATCCCGGAAGAAGTTCCAGGGCTTAGTAATCGGAGTTGCCTCCGAGGGCGAAGTTCGAATTGTCGGCCTCTGCGTGTGAGGTGTCCGGGGGAAGGCACGTTCCCCCGGACGATCACTCACGTTTGCGGAGCCAGGAAACCAGAGTCGTGGGATTCGTTGATTCGCAGTACGAAGTCAGTCACCCCACTCGGTTGACATTACTTGCAGCAGCCAGCCGGAGCTGCACAGTTCGGAGCACAGCAGGCCGGAGCGGCACAGCTCGGAGCACACGCAGCCGGAGCGGCGCAGCTAGGAGCACAGCCGGTTCCGCAGCCATTGCCGCAGCCAGAGTTGCCGCAGCCAGAGTTGCAGCAGCTCTTCTTGCAGCACAACTTGGGCATGTGGCACTTCGGCATGCAAATCTTCGGGCACTTGAACTTCGGGCACTTCCAGCAGCTCTTCTTGCAGCAGCCGCTGTTGCAGCAGCTATTGCTGTTGCAGCAAGCAGCCGGAGCTGCACAGGTCGGCGCACATGCAGCCGGAGCCGCACACGCCGGAGCGCAAGCAGCCGGAGCAGCACAGTTCGGAGCGCAAGCCGCAGGAGCGGCACACGCTGGCGCACAGGCCGCGGGAGCAGCGCAGCTTGGAGCACACGCCGCACCGCACGGAGCCGCGCAGCTGGGCGCGGGCGTGCAACAGTGATGGTTGAACAGCCCAGCGTTCGCCGTGCCAGCGACGCCAAGCAACATGGCGAGAGTACAAATCCACTTCATTCCGGCATCTCCTCAAGAACGTGTCTGACAGTCGTGAGCGCTTGTCGCCGAACGGGCCACTCACCCGACGAAGCGACGCAGTTAAAGGCTCACTGGGACTCGGTGGTCACTAGGATTCCAGATCGGCAACCCAGTTCAAGACTCGTAGAGCAACTGTCGCGATGACTTGGGTTCGCAGAAACCGCCGGACAAAATGTCGAAGGTGCCGACGATACCGCCTCACCCCCCGTCGAAACGGATTCGGTCATGCTGGAAATGCTTGTTGCAGCGATGTTGATCCAAGCGGTTGCCTTCGGCTGGTACGGAGTTCTCCGGATGACGCGAAGCGTTCGCCACACTTCGCTGACCGCCGCCGTCACTTGGGCCATTTGGTTTCAAGTGACTTTGACGGTCACAACGATCGCAACGGTTGCGAAGAGCCGAATCACTTCAGGCATTTTGGATCAACTTTGGTATTTGACCGCCGTGAGCGCGCTGTGCCCGTTCGTCGCCGTCCTCGGAGCACGCCGCGGACGGCTGCTGGAGTGGAGCCTCTTCATCGTGCTGCCAGTGATCGTCGTCCTCGAATGGCCCGCGCTCGCTCAAATCGTGCGCTGCTGGCACGGACAACGTCTCGACCTCGAATTGCCAACGCTACTCGGCTATGCGGTCGTGTTGGTGATGGGAATCGGCAACTTCATCGGAACTCGCTTCACTTTGCCCGCTATAGCCTTTGCGGTTGGCTGGGCTGCCATCGTTTTTCTCACCCACAGTTCCATCGAGAATTTATGGATGCGGCGCGATCCAGCGTTTTTCGTAAGCTTGGCTCAGTTCACTTTTTGGCGGTGGGCATTCCACTTCGCCGACCAACAGAAACTGGTCACCAACGGTTGGACGCGAGTGTGTCACGACTTTCGCGATGACTTCGGAGTTGTTTGGTCAACTCGGCTGATGAATCGAGTCAATGAGGTCGCACAACGAGAGCAATGGCCTTGGACGCTGACCGCCGATGGTCTCGAATCTGTCTCCAAAGAAAGCCAACCGACCATTGATCCGAATGCTGACCCGCGTGTCGACCACGCCTTCCGTTGGCTGCTGAAGCCCTTCGTTAATCCCGAATGGATCGACGAGCGGCTTACAGCTTCCACGGATCGCGCATCGGACGGCTGAGCAGTTTGTTGGCGTCGTCATCGTTGACGAAGCGTTCTTTGACCGGATCCCAATTCAGCGGACGACGCAGGTCGTAGCCGATTTGGCCCAACTCGCAGACGGTCGCGGAACGATGGCCGATTTCGACATCGCAGATCGGTTTCTTCCGCGAGCGGATTGCATCGATCCAATTGCGATGATGGTTGTCGGACGGCTCGACATGGAAATTGTCGGGGCCAATCTTCGCTTCGAGGATGTTGGCAGGATCAGATTCGATCTTGCCCCGATCGACGTACAACGTCCCCTTCGTTCCGACGAATGTGCAGCCGCTGGGACCACCGTGAGTCATGACCACGCCGTTGGCGTAGGTGAACTTCAGCCCGGTGCCGACCTTCCCTTCCGGCGGCTCGATCTTCACCGGGCCAGAGTTGTCCATGCCGAGTGCCCATTGCGCGATGTCGAAGTGGTGAGCTCCCATGTCAGCCATTCCGCCGCCGGCGTACTCGCGGTAGTTGCGGAACGCCGGGAAGTGATTGTGAATTCCCTTCGGGCAAAGGATTTGGTTGTAGCCGCGTTCCGGCGACGGGCCGTTCCAGAAATTCCAATCGGTGCCGGACGGACATTCCTCAGTCGGCAGATCGCACGTCACGGCCGGGCCGCCGACACCGACAGTCACCGTCTTGATCTCACCGAGATGTCCGTTGCGAATCAGTTCGACCGCGCGACGGAACAGCCCGCCGAATTCGCTGCGCTGTTGGCTGCCGGTTTGAAACACGCGGTCATGCTTGCGAGCCGCCTCGACCATCGCTCGCCCTTCGGAAATCGTCAGCGACAGAGGCTTCTCACAGTAAACGTCCTTGCCCGCTCGGCAGGCCATCACCGCCGGGATCGCGTGCCAATGATCCGGCGTGCCGATCACGACGGCGTCGATGTCTTCGCGAGCCAGCAGTTCGCGGAAGTCAACGTAGGCCGCGCAGCCTTTGTACGACGTCAAGTCCTTCTGCTTGGCGTAGCCTTCCTCGACGATCCGTTTCGAGTCCTCACGTCGCTCGGTGACGACGTCGCAGACCGCGACAACCTGCGTGTCATTCGTTCCCACGAACCGCTTCAAGTGTCCGCGCGATTGAATCCCGATGCCGATGAAACCCAGCCGAATCCGTTCGCTCGCCGCCGCGAACCCGCGGGCCGGAGAGGACAGAATCATCGGCCCACAAGCCACGGCAGTGGAGGCGGCCAAGAACTCACGACGAGACATGCGGGACATGAGAAGCTCCTTTGTTACGAAAGTCAGTAGGCTAGGCTCTTAGCCTGATTTGAAGGGACAACATCGCGCCTCTTCTTGATCAAGTCAGCCTAAGTAGACCTGCCGAGAAAAGTAGGCGAGTCACTCCGTGACTCGAAGATTCCAGTCACGGAGTGACTGGTCTACTTTCTCTGCGGCCAGTTTTGAAACGGCCTACTTTTCTCTGCGGGTCTACTTAGGAAGGCTGACCTACTACGGGGCGAATTTTACAGAGGACTCGCGCGACTTGCAGCGTCTGGCACCGATCCTGCCGGCGGCGTCCGTGCCGTGAGTCAGTGATCTGTGTACGATCCCGCCCGCTCGCCGATTTCCGGCGTGCGAATTTCTTTTTGGTCGGAAGACTCAACAGGAGTGTGCCTCATGGTGACCGTCGGAATGAACTACCACGTGATCGAAGGGAAACAGCAGGATTTCGAGAACAAATTTGCCGCGGTGCTCGGTGCCTTGCGAGCCGCCGCCGGACACACGAATTCCACGCTTTGGAAAGACGTCAGCGACGGAGCGTCGTATCTCATCACCAGCGAATGGTCGGAAGAGTCCGCCTTCACCGCATTCATTCAAAGCCAAGCGTTTCGCGACGTGACGACGTGGGGCAAAGAGCAAATCCTCTCCGGCCGCCCGCAGCACAAGGTCTACAAGCACTAATCGTAGTCGAGTCACTCCGTGACTCGAACTTTTCCGGTCACGGAGTGACCGGTCTACGTTTCGCGAGGTCACTCCATGAAACTGCTTGTCGGTGTTGTGATCGTTCTGTTTTCAGCAGCGTTGTCCGCCGCCGAACCGTCCCGTCCGAACGTCGTCGTCATTCTTGCGGACGACCTCGGCTTCTCGGACCTCGGTTGCTACGGCGGCGAGATTCAGACGCCGGTGCTGGATGTGCTCGCGAAGAACGGGTTGCGATTTACGCAGTTCTACAATACGGCTCGCTGCTGGCCCTCACGAGCAGCGTTGCTCACCGGCTACTACGCTCAGCAAGTGCGACGCGATGCGGTGCCAGGATTAAAGGGAGGCGGCTCGCAGGGGACTCGTCCAGCGTGGGCGAGGTTGCTGCCGGACATGCTCAAGCCGCTGGGCTTTCGGTCGTATCACTCCGGCAAGTGGCATGTGGACGGTGCACGCTTGGCGGGGGGCTTCGATCGCTCGTACAGCCTCGAAGATCACAACAGTTTTTTTGCTCCGCAGAATCATTTCGAGGACGACAAAAAACTGCTGCCGGTCGATCCAAAGCATCCCAGCTACGTCACGACGATGATCGCCGACCACGCGATCAAATGTTTGAAGGATCACGCCGACAAACACGCCGACCGGCCGTTCTTTTCGTATGTCGCGTTCACGTCGCCGCACTTCCCGTTGCACGCGCTGGCCGAGGACATCGCGAAGTATCGGGACAAGTACCGCGATGGTTGGAATGTGACGCGAGGTGCTCGCTGGCAGCGACAGAAGTCGATGGGCTTGCTGACCTGCGGTTTGTCCGAGCCGGAACGAAACGTCGGACCGCCGTATCCGTTTCCCGATGCGTTGGAGAAGCTCGGTCCCGGTGAGGTGAATCGTCCGTTGCCGTGGAACGAGTTGACCGCCGAGCAGCGAAATTTCCAGGCTGCGAAGATGGCGGTCCACGCGGCGATGGTCGATCGCATGGATCGAGAGATCGGCCGGATCGTTGAGCAACTGCACGCGATGAAATCGTTCGAGAACACGCTGATTGTTTTCTGTTCGGACAACGGTGCGAGCGCGGAACTCATGGTGCGTGGCAACGGCCACGATCGGTCGGCTCCGGCGGGCTCGGCCCCGACGTATTTGTGTCTCGGCCCTGGCTGGTCCAACGCGGCAAACACTCCGTTTCGCCGGCACAAGACGTGGGTGCATGAAGGAGGCATCTCGACGCCACTGGTCGTGCATTGGCCGAAAGGGATCGCGGCGCGAGGCGAGTTCCGAAACGATCCGAGCCATCTGATCGACCTCGTGCCGACGATCCTCGAAGCGGTCGGCGGCAAGCGGCTCGACGTGTGGGAAGGCCAACCGATTCCGCCCGCTCCCGGAAAAAGTTTGATTCCGGCGTTCGCGAAGAGCGGCGCGGTCTCGCGCGAGTCCCTCTGGTGGCTACACGAGAACAACAAGGCGATCCGCGTTGGCGATTGGAAACTCGTCGCCGCTGCAAATCAGCCGACAGCAGGTGCGGCGGCTTGGGAGTTGTACGATCTCAGCGCGGATCGCGCGGAAGCCAACAATCTCGCGGACCAGATGCCGGAGAAGGTTCGCGAGCTCGAACAACTTTGGAACAAGTCCACGAACGAGTTCCGCGAATTAGCGACGCGTGATTTCAAGACGAAAGAATGATTCTGACGAGGCGGACACAATGCTGACGGCGTTCGGTGCGTTTCATGTTCCCTCGACGATCTTGGTTGGCGGCGGTGCGCGGCGCGAGGTGGCGGCTCAACTGCAACGGTTCGCGATTCAGCGAGTCCTGCTAGTCACCGATGCCGGCATGATGCAGCTTGGTCCAGCGCGCGAGATCGCGGCGATGTTGGACGACTCGGGCGTATCGGTC
>JAYVQJ010000194.1:0-10479 GCA_043777235.1 Planctomycetia bacterium | reverse complement strand
GCTCGGCCAATGGTGAGTTCGAGTTTCCGATCGGTATCGCGATTCATGAGTCAACGATCTTCGTCACCGATCACTACAACAATCGTGTGCAGACATTTGATTTCGACGGCAAGCATCGCGCGTCGCTCGAAGTCCTGCCGAATCCCGGAGGCATCACCGCTGACCGCGACGGCACGTTGTTTATCTCGCACTTCCCAGTCAGCCGGCTGAGCAAAGAAAAACACCCCGATCGCATCTCAGTCTATTCGCCGGCTGGCATGTTGCTCCGCGAGTGGGGTAAGACCGGCACCGGTGACGGCGAGTTCGACTTCCCCGGCGGCCTCGCGATCGGAACCGACGACCGAGTCTACGTTGCCGATCAAACCAATCGCCGCGTGCAGGTCTTCGACAAGCAAGGAAAATTCCTCGCCAAGTTCGGCGAGTACGGCATCAAGCCCGGTCAGTTCGGCGGCAACATCAATCCCAAATCGCGAGTCGGCGGCCCGCAGTTCCTCGCGTTCGACAAAGCCGGCCACCTCTACACGACCGAAGGGATGCTGGGCCGCGTTCAAAAGCTGACTCGCGAAGGTCAGCCGATCTTGTCGTGGGGCAATCTCAACGACGAACCGGGGGGCTTCGGCGGCAAGTTCACCGGCGTCAAAGACAAAGCCGCCAACCTCGAAGGCCCGATCGGCATCACCGTCGATCCACACGATCACGTTTGGGTCGCGTCGATCAACGGCCGCATTCAACAGTTCGACACGAATGGCAAACTCCTCGGCGGCGTGCAATCCGGCCAAGGCTCCGAGCCAGGCAAATTCTTCGCCCCACACACGCTGGCCTTCAACAACCGAGGTGAGTTCTTCGTCGTCGATTCCTTCAATCACCGCATTCAGAAGTTCGCGATTCATGGCAAATCAGCCGCAGGGCGCTAGCCCCGGTTTGTTTTCGCTGAATCGGGGCTAGCGCCCTGCGGCTGATGAAGGCGTTCCACCTCGGATGGCGGAGTGCCCTGAAGATGAGTGAGAGAACAGAGAACATCGTTGAACGCTGACTCGATTCAAGATTCATCTCGCTGGGTTCGTCGTGAGATCGTATTCTCCCCGATATTGCTGTTCGATCAGACTGGCGAACTTTGAGGTCGAAACGGTTGGAAACCGCCAGACAGTGGGCAAAGGAGTGCTCTAATGATTTCAGAGATGGCAGAAGCGATCGACGGTCAGGGTTCGCTGTTTCCGCTGCCGCTGAGCGACTTCGAACATTACATGCTGACGGACGACCGGCCGTCGTATCCGATGGTCTTCACGTTGATCGCTCATCTGTCCGGTTCGTTGGACCAAGCTCATTTCACCGAGGCGGTCAGCGCGGCATTGCGCTGTCACCCATTGCTGAAATGCCGAATCCAAAAGCTGCCCGGACGCGGATGGTGTTGGGTCGAGGAGCATGACGTATCGGCCAAGATCGACTGGCAGGAACAGCCGGCCGGTTGGATGCCGGTGGATCAGCCGATTGCTCCCATTGATCTGCGTCGCGAGAGCGGACTGCGAGTTTTCGTCGCCGCTTCAACGGATCGGGCACAGATCGTGTTCCACTTTCATCACTCGTGTTCTGATGGTGGCGGAGCAGTCGAGTTCCTCGGCGAAGTCCTTGCGAGATACGGCCTGGCCACCGTCGCGGAAAATCAGGAAGCGCCGACTGTCGGCACGGTGAACCGCTCGCAGTTGGCGAGGCGGGGTGAGTATTCGGCAACACCGTCGAACGGTTCCCATCCGAACCGCTCCGTATCGCAAATCTTGGGAAAGGCCGGACGATTGTTGTTGCGTCGGCCAACTCCCGTTTTGGCGAGACGCTCCGTCAATGAGCGTGGCCGGCATTTGGCCGGGCAGTCCAGCATGATCACGCAAGTCCTCTCGAAAGATGTCGTGAAGGGACTGCGAGCGAGCGCGCAAACTCTGTCTGCTTCGGTCAACGATCTCTGCGTTTTGGAGATGCTGCGATTGATTCAGAGTTGGAATCGCTCCGCGGGCGCTCAGTCGCTCAATCGTTGGATTCGATTAGTGATTCCCGTCAGCTTGCGAACTCCCGACCACGATCAGATGCCGGCTGCGAACCTCGTGAGTTGTGCCTTCGTGACTCGGAAGGGGGCCGAGTGCGACGATGCGGCCGCTCTGCTGCAATCCATTCGCAAACAAACGAGCGAAACGCTGCATTCTCAGGAAGGATTGGTTTTCCTGAAGTGCATCCGCTTCCTGCGTCGTGTTCCGGGTTTGCTGAGCTTGGTGCTGCGGACCAAGTCTTGCTTCGGAAGCATGATCTTGGCGTATGTGGGAGACGTGCGACGCTTGTTCTCCGGTCGCTTTCCCCAACATCACGGCAAATGGGTGGCTGGCAATGTGACGATCGAGCGGATCGACGGCGTCGCTCCGATCCGCCGCAACACGCGCGCAGCGATGTCGATCGGAACCTATGCCGGTGAAATGATCATCAACTTGCGGACCGATCAGACGGCTTTGTCGCAGCGAGATGCGGCGGACTTCCTGGATCAGTTTGCCGCGCGGTTGACGCGGGTCGCAATGACGGGTCGGCTGACGGACGATGCCGAAGTGCTGGCGGTCAAAGCCGCGTCGTGAAACGCAACGAGAATCGCATGTCCGAAACGGTGTTTACTCAGGACGAACAGCTCGCGATGCGGCAGTGCTGGATTTGGCCCCGATTGCTGTGCTTTCCGGTGTTGGCTCTCGGCGGCAAAGCGGCGTTCCTCGCCGGAGTCGGCGGTGACTCGTGGCAAAGCTGTTGATTGGGATCGTGGTTCTGTCGTACTGCTGGGTCTGCATCACCGTCGATCCGCACGATCGCATCTGGGTCACGTCGATCAACGGCCGCATTCAACAGTTCGGCACGAATGGCAAACTGCTCGGCGGCCTGCAATCCAGCCAAGGTGCCGAGCCAGGCAGATTCTCCGCCCCGCACACGATCGCTTTCAACAGCCGAGGCGAATTCTTCGTCGTCGATTCCTTCAACCATCGCATTCAGAAGTTCGCGATCGTTCCTTGAATTCTTTCAACGCAAAGTCGCGAAGAACGCAGAGCCGCGCAAAGGGAACGGGATGCTTGAAAGCCGTACCGTTCAATTGTTTTCTTCGCGAGTCTTTGCGACCTTCGCGTCTTTGCGTTGAGAATCTCTTCTTCAAAATACAGGTTGAGCATGACCAAAACATTTCGCATCGCCGTCATCGCAGGTGACGGCATCGGCCCGGAAGTCATTCGCGAGGCGATTCGAGTCGCCGAGGCGGCGGCTCCGAAGTCGGACGCTCGGTGCGAGTGGACTCACTTTCCGTGGGGGACCGACTACTACTTTCAGAACGGACGCATGGCTCCGGTGGATTATCTCGACACGCTGGCGGGGTTCGACGCGATCTTGCTGGGAGCGGTCGGGCATCCGAGCGTGCAGGATCATGTGACGCTTAACGGGTTGCTGTTGCCGATTCGGCGGCGGTTTGATCAGTGCGTCTGCTTGCGGCCGGCGTACCTGTATCCCGGCGTCGATAGCCCGCTGCGGAACAAGCCGGGAGGCAGCATCGACATGCTCGTCTTCCGCGAGAACACGGAAGGGGAATATGCCAACATCGGCGGTTTTCTTTACCGCGGGATGCCCGAAGAGTCGGCGATTCAAACGAGCGTGTTCACTCGCAAAGGCTGCGAGCGGATCATCCGCGCGGCGTTCGAGAAGGCGGCGACTCGGCCGAAGCAGCGCGTCGCATCGATCACCAAGAGCAACGCTCAAGGCTACGGCATGTTGCTGTGGGACGAATGCTTCGCTCGCGTCGCCGCCGAGTTCCCTGCGATCGCGACGGAGTCACTGCTCATCGACCGAGCCGTGATGGAATTCGTGCGCCGTCCCGAATCGTTCGACGTGGTCGTGGCCAGCAACCTGTTTGGCGACATCCTGACCGACCTCTCGGCGATCATCGTCGGCAGCATGGGACTCGCCGCCAGTGGCAACATCGACCCCACTCGCCGCCACCCCAGCATGTTCGAACCGGTCCACGGCTCCGCCCCCGACATCACCGGCAAGGGCATCGCCAATCCGCTTGCCGCGATCTTGTCGGTCGCGATGATGTTTGAACATCTGGGCCTCGACACCGCCGCCGCGAGCATTCATCAAGCGGTGAGTGCGCTGTTGTCTTCAAGCAGATTGCGAACGCCTGATTTGGGCGGGAGCGGCACGACACAGCAAGTGGGCGACGCCATCACACAAACGATCGGCGGGTGAACTGAGCGTTTCGCAACGCCCGTCTCCGCAGACCGCTCAATCGTCTTTCGCCGGAATGAATTCGTCGTCGCCGCCATCGGTGTCCATGCCGACGGCTTTGTCGGACGGAGGCGGGACGGAAAAGCCATCGTCATCAATCGGGACGGGGAACTCCATGCTCAGTTCCGACTGCGGCGGTGTGACTAATGCTTTCTTGCGCGCGGGAGCCTCTGCGGCTCGTGGTTTGGCAACGCCTGCGGACTTGTCGGCTGCCCCCTTCGATTTTCCGACGGCGGCTTTGTCAGCTTCCAGAAGGAATCGCACGTCGCCGATCATCAACTCGTCACCGAAGCCGACTGGGGCTTGAGCCTCGACTCGCGTGCCGTTGACCCAGACGCCGTTCATGCTGCCCAGGTCGCGAACGACGAAGCGGTTGTTGACCAGCGCAACCGCACAATGCTTGCGCGAGATCTTGCGGCTGTTGAGAATCACCGCGTCACAATCGGGATGCCGACCGACCAACACGATCGGCTTATCCAAGACGATCGGCTTGCCTTGCTCGATGGGCACTAAAACCGCGGGCATGTCAGACAGCTCCCGAAACTGGCGATCTTTCGCCACGAAATGCGGGTTGAGCATAACCCAGAGTTTCGCACGAAGCGACCAATTGCCGCATTCCGATGGTAAGAATCGGACGCAGCGTGCCGGTCCTGCGGATCACGTCGAACAGACAGGGCCGCAACGAACCACCTGGTATCGAGAGGCGAGCGCGTCGAACTCGGCAGTGAAAATGGCGGGCGATCGACTCTTTACGACCTTAACGGCGCTCTGGTCCATCGCCGGCTGCGATTCGCGATTGAGTTTCCCACGAGCGATACACGGTTCGAGCCGGCTTGAATTGCACTCCTCCGCTGGCAACTGACTCACCAGCATGGCTCGATTTTCCGGACTTGGAACCCACCGTCGTCCAACTCTCTCGCGCCGCTCCTGGGCTGTCGAGAAATTTGGGGTCCGGCACTGGCGTCGAATGCGGGTCGGTTGGGGCCGGAAACGAGACGGACGAAGTCGACGTTGAAGTGGGAGGCAACATCGTCACTGGATTGGAGTGGATCGGCGCGGCGATGAATTGGCCACCGTAAACCGATTGCCCAACCGTCGGCACGCTTTGATAAATCGGAGCAGGCGCGAAGGCCGTCGTGCCACAAGGTCCACACGGTGCCGCCACGATCGGAGCGACATACATCGGAGTGACCTGCGCTGTTTGGCGGTACGGCTGCTGCCTGACGACTTGTCTCGGCACCATTTGCGTGACCACCTGCGGCACCTGACGAGTCGTCTGCACCGGAACTTGGCGATAAGCGACTTGTTGCTGATAAGTCACTTGAGGAATCCGCTTCGTGACTTGCTTGGGAACATAGACGGTTTGGTAGCTACCTTCATCAACGACAACATCGCGATAGGTCGTGACCGGCACATTCTGCGTGACAGCCTCTTGGCGATACTGAGTGACGACTTCGTTGCGATAGGTCGTGACTTGCTGCGGAACCATCTGGGTCTCAGTCACCGGCTGCTGCGTCACCTGTTGTTGCGGTTGGCAATTGCAGCGATTCACTGGTCGCTGACAGTTGTTGCAACCGCGTGAAAAGAGCTGAGCCGAAGCCGGCGTCGCTGAAAAGCCAACGGGAATCAGAGCCAACACAGCCAGCAACATTCCGCAGCGAACGTGACTCCACATGCCCAAGCTCCTTGGCGATCGGCCTTTGCCCCAGAAAGTCGCGTCGCTCCAACCGATGTCATTCGCAAGCGTGCGGGACGCCCCGTGCGCTTCGTCTCTCTTCGTATCGGCGACACGAACAAGCAACTTGAACGATTGGGAAGAGTTTGCTGGCACGGCAATTCGCTGATTCGCTCAGCCTCTCCGACTTTTGCAAACCTCCCGGCGTTTGGATAACGTGTCGCCGACGGTAGTGTCCTAATTTGTAGGCCGACTTCGCCGAAGTCGGCTATTCCCGACGTCGGCGACGTGAAAATAGGACACTACTTCGCCGACGATCTGGATTCCCACAAATTCAACACCAGGAGACTCGCCATGAGCGAAACCTCGTCCCCCGCTGTGTCTCGCCGTGAACTGCTGAAAACGTCCGGCCAAGTCGCCGCCGCTTCGATCCTCGCCGCCTCGGCGTTACCCGGAGCCCACGCGGCTGAAAACAACACCATTCAGATCGTGCTCATTGGCTGCGGCGGACGCGGCGGCGGAGCGATTGCGAACGCCCTCTCGACCAAGCAGGGACCGACGAAGCTGATCGCGATGGTCGATGTCTTTCCGGAAAAGCTCAACACCGCTTACACCAACACCAAGACTCGGTTCCCCGATCAAGTCGATGTTTCCGAGGACCACAAGTTCATCGGCTTCGACGGCTACAAGCAGGCGATGGACCTGCTCAAGCCGGGGGACGTCGTGATCCTCACGACGCCGGTCGTGTTTCGCTGGGTGCATTTCGGTTACGCGATCTCGAAGGGCCTGCACGTCTTCATGGAGAAGCCGACGACCGTCGATGGCCCGACCAGCCGCAAGATGTTGGAACTCTCGGCCGAGTCGATGAAGAAGAATCTAAAGGTCGGCGTCGGCCTGATGTGCCGTCACTGTCGCTCGCGCGGCGAGCTGGCTCAGCGCATCAAGGACGGCGAGATCGGCGACCTGACGTTGCTGCGAGCCTATCGCATCGCTGGCCCGACCGGTTCTGCTGCGGTCGGACCGAAGCCGGAAGGGATCAGCGACCTGCACTATCAAATCAAGAACTTCCACGGGTTCTTGTGGCTCAGCGGCGGCGGCTTCAGCGACTTCCTCATTCACAACATCGACGAGTGCTGCTGGATGAAGGATGCCTTCCCCGTCGAGGCTAAGGGACACGGCGGCCGGCACTATCGCGGCGATTACATCGACCAAAACTTCGACACCTACAACATCGAATACACCTTCGCCGACGGCACGAAGATGTTCATGGCCGGCCGCACGATGCCTGGCTGTCATCAAGAGTTCGCGACCTTTGTGCATGGCACGAAGGGTTCGGCAGTTGTCTCGCAGGCAGGACATCACCCGTCGAAGGCTCGCATCTACAAGAGTCATCGCATGGTCAAAGAGGACTTGGTCTGGGAATGTCCGAAGCCCGAGGCCGACCCGTATCAACTCGAATGGGAAGACCTGATGACGGCGATCCGCACCGACAAACCGTACAACGAAGCGGAGCGCGGAGCGAAGTCGAGCCTCGTCACCGCAATGGGCCGCATGGCGTGTCATACTGGGCAGGTCGTGACCTACGAAGACATGCTCAACTGCGAGCACGAGTTCGCCCCGAACGCCGACAAGTTGACGCTCGACGGTCCGTCGCCGTTGATGCCCGATGCTAACGGTAAATACCCGGTTCCGAATCCAGGCATCAACGCACGCCGCGAATACTAAGCCAGCAGTCTGGAGGATGGGCACTCTTGCCCGTCCTTCGTTTTCTTGGGACGGGCAAGAGTGCCCATCCTCCGTTGGAATGCCATGCTGCAACGCCGATTGGTTTTCCAAGCTCTGGATGCTTCTTGGACCAGTCTGGTGGTGTTGGCATTGGTCGTCGCGGCGGCAGCACTGGTCATCTTGCTGTCGAAGTACGAGCGAAAGCTGGTGCCAGCTCACATCGGCTACAGCCTGCTGTTGCTGAGACTGGCGGTCATTGCGGTCATTTGGCTCGCGCTCTTGCAACCGGTGCTGACGTGGACGATCGACCGCGAACGAACTGGCCGAATTGTCGTCGCTCTCGATTTATCCGAGAGCATGACCACGACCGATCGGATCGCGACGAAGGCCGAGAAGCTACGAACGGCGATCGGACTCGGCATGATTGGCAACGATCAGAACCGCGATCGCTGGCTGCGAGTCCTGGCCGACCTTGAGGCGGAGCGCGAACCAAAATGGGTCGATGACAACGAGGCGGCAAATGACGAGCAGCGTGCGACGTTGACGAAGTCCCGTAGAGAACTCGTCAACGAGACGTACCAAAAGCTCGACAAGATGCCGCGAGCGGAGATCGCTCAAAGACTGATCGGCGACAAAGACAAGCCGGCTGGCTGGCTCGCCGAGTTACAAAAATCGTTCAACGTTGAGGTGCGCATCTTCGGCGGCAAGTCGGTGCCGAGCGAACTCGAAACGCTGACCGACGCCGTGCAGAAGCCGCCCGATGCGGTCGCGAAGTCGGTGACGAATTTGGTCTCGGCTCTCGAAACGTCATCCGCCGAGCAATCGCCGATCAAAGCATTCGTTGTGCTGTCGGATGGCCGTGAGACGTCCGGGAGCGATCCGGTGTCGGTCGCGCGGCGCTGGCGGGACTTAAACGTCGCCGTGTTTCCGGTGCTGATCGGTTCCGAGAGGCGGCCGAAGGACATCGTGCTCGACACGCTCGAAGTTCCGCCGGTCGTGTATCTCAACGACAAGCCGATTACGCGAGTCACTCTGCAAGCGGCTGGCTTCGAGGGTGAGACGCTCACCGTCGTCCTTGAAGGCAAAGAAGGCGGAGAGGTGCAAACGCGAACGCTCGTTGTGCCGAAAGCGGATTCGGGCCTGCCGCCGGTCGTTGTCGCCGAGTTCTCGCTCGACGCGACAAAGATTGGACGGCAGCGATTCGCCGTCCGAACCGATGTGCTCCCCGGTGAGACGCGCGACGACAACAACTCGCGCGACTTCTCGCTGCTGGTCGTCGATGACAAAGCGAAGGTGCTGCTGGTGGAAGGGGAGGCTCGTTGGGAGTTCCGTTTCCTCGAAGCCGCATTCGCACGCGACGAGCGCATCCGGCTGGAACGTGTTGTGTTTCAGCAGCCGTATCTCGGCGTGTTGCCAGAGACGTTTTTTCCGCGCCGGCTGGACTGGCCCGGCCCGGAGACGCCAATCGAGAAATCTCCGCTCGCCGAATTTGATCTCATCGTGATCGGCGACGTCGCGCCGCTCGATCTATCCGAACCGTTGCTTGCACAGTTGGAGAAGTTCGTCTCGGACATCGGCGGCACGGTCGTCTTCACCGCGGGCAAGCGGCACATGCCGATGGAGTATCATTCGCCGACGCTCGACAAGCTGCTGCCGCTGACGAAATTTCGCCCGACCAATTCGCTCGATCTTCCCGACACGCCGACGCATCTGCGCGGCTTTCATCTGCGGCTGACTCCCGATGGCGAACGCGAAGGGGGGATGCAACTCGGTGGCGATGCCGAGGCAAATCGCTCGACGTGGAAGTCGCTCCCCGGTCATCCGTGGGCGATGATCGGTGATCTCAAACCGGGAGCGACCGTCCTCGCGACGGCGGACGACGGGCAGCCACTGCCGCCGGAAATGGAACGCTCGCGAGCATTGGTCGTCGAACAATTCTATGGACTCGGTCAAGTTTATTGGCTCGGCTTCGACAGCACGTGGCGTTGGCGGCATCGAGTTGGCGATCAGCATCATCATCGCTTCTGGGGTCAGATGGCTCGCACCGCCGCACAGAACAAGGCGTCGTCCGGCAACGAGTTCGTGAAGTTCGGACTCGAATCCTCCGACGTGCAAGCCGGACAAGATGTCGTCTTCCGAGCACGCTGGACTCCACCTCTGCTGGCTCGACGCCCGGACGTGAAAGCCAAGGTAGCGATCTTCCCGCGACACGATGCCAAGCCCGATGAACCGCTCGCGACGCTCGACCTCACGCCGGATCAAGCTCGACCGTCGGTGCATCAAGGGCACTGGCTCGCGCCGACGGCCGGAGAGTACCGCGCGGTCCTCAAGATCGACGGCCCACCGCTTGGCGGCCCCGGCGACAAAGAGGTCGCCGCTGACTTTCTTATCCGCGGCCCGCTCACGAAAGAACTCGCCGACGTCACGGCGTCGCGAGCATTGCTCGATCAGATGGCTCAAGTCTCACGCGGCAAGTTCCTGCTGCCGCATCAAATGATTGAGTTGCCGAAATTGATCCAACCTGAAAACCTCGCCATCAGCGAGTCGCACGAGTACACCCTCTGGGACCACTGGCTGCTGCTGACCGTTTTGTTTGGATTGCTGACGGCCGAGTGGGTCTTGAGGAAGTGGAACGGACTGCCGTGAGATTCAAGGTGGCGATGCTGCAACACAGTGCAAAGTGGCGAGTGAAGAGTGCAAAGTGAAGAGTGTCTCGCATCAGGAATCTCCGCGTGGCTGACGAATCAACACTTTGCACTTTGCACTCGTCACTCTGCACTTTGCACTTC
>JAYVQJ010000193.1:0-2687 GCA_043777235.1 Planctomycetia bacterium | reverse complement strand
TCGGTCTCGCCGTTGGCTTGCTCCGGCGACATGTACGCGGGCGAGCCGATCAACATGCCCGCCTGAGTCGCTCGGCCATCGTGAGCGGCATCGGTTCGCCGAGCCAATCCGAAATCCATCAGGATCGGCTCGCCACGCTCGTTGATCAGAATGTTCGCCGGCTTGAGATCGCGATGGATGATCCCCTTCGCGTGAGCTTCCGCCAGCGCCGACGCCAGCTTGCGAACGACGTCCACACACCGCCGCTCGTCTTGGAAATGGTCCGGTGCGAGGAAGTCCGACAACGGCCGGCCTTCAATGAACTCCATCGCAATGAAGGACGTCCCCGATTCGCTGCCGACGTCGTACACGCGGCAAATGTTCGGATGATTGAGACTCGCTGCCGCCTTGGCCTCGCGCAGCAATCGATGGACGATGTCGGAATCTTCGGCACTCGCGAGCCGTGGCACCTTCAACGCGACGGCGCGGTCAAGCTGCGTGTCGATTGCGAAATAGACGGTTCCCATCGCGCCGCTGCCGAGCAATCGTTCAACGCGGAATCGTCCGAAATAGGCCGGCAACGTGGCAAACAGACGATCCGGAACCGCTGCCGAATCCGTCACTCCTCGCGGAGCAATCGTCTCCGCGCCGCGCAACGACTGTTCCGACGGCTGGTCCATGAGTCACCTTTGGAGTGCTGTGACTTGTCACAGCTTTCGATGTCCTTTGGTTGTCGGCATTAGAACAGCGAGGCCACCGGAATCCAAAGGCTGCGCCAAAAAAACAAAGCGGTGACAAATCACCGCACTCCAAAGGTGTAACCAACTCTCGGCCGTTCAATTCAAGATGTCGTGAACGACACGAGCTTGCTGAGTCTCGATGAGCTGGCAGATGTCGGTGGCTCGAGGGAAAGTGACTCGCTACGGGTCGAGGCCGAAGAGGCGGACAATCCTGTCCGTCGATTCGGCTAGACCGAGTGAGATTCGAGCCAGCGACCAATTTCGAAGTCATCTCGATCACGCTTGTTGCCAACTTGACGACGAGCGTTTTCGACGGGATGGATCAAGTACACTTGCCAATTGCTGGATACCTCGGTGATCCCCGCCTCTGCGTCCGCTTCGAGCCGGCTCGTTCAGATTGCCGGCGATTGGCACTGCGACTGCCTGTGACGGGACTCCAACCAATGGTGAGTCAGCCAAATTACTCGGGATGGCTCCGCTTCGGAGTCCGGTTTTTATCGGCTCACTTTGGAACTCAAAGGCTTCAAGAAGGATCGCCACTATGTCCACCACATTGCACACCCCAAAGAAAACGGTTCGGGAACTGACCTCCTTGCGAACCGACGACTCGCTCAAAAAATCGGCCGAACGACACCGTTGTTGCCGTTGTTGCCGTTGCTGTCGCGGACGCGGTTAACGTCCACACTTAGGCGAGCGGTCGCCGCGCCACTCTGGTGCTCGCTGAGTCTTCATCGCCTGACCACTGTCGTGGCCTCCGCAACTCAAGCGAACCCCTCGCCGTTCTGATTCGCTCTCGGGCTGAGTTTTGAAGATCGGAAGGAATCCGCCATGTCCCTTGGCACGCTCGACATCCCACGAACGACTGCCACGTCACGCTTCGCCGTGCCGGGAATCGGTTATGCCCTCCGCGAGCAGAATCGCTACATACTCAATGACCCCGCCATCAACGCCGTCGAGATCACGTTTGAACGAGCAGACGATCCGCTCCGCATCGACCGATATCTTGGCGAGCAGGAATTCGATCACGTTGGAATTCATGCGTTGAAGCTGTCGGTCGCCAGTCCGGATGCTCCGGGACACAACTATCTCGAAACGCTGATGGCGATCGCCGAAGAGAACGACGCTGAGTCGATCAGCGATCATCTTGGCTTCACACGAGACGCTGACAACGGCGTTGAGATGGGACACTTCGCTCCGCCGCCATTTACCACTGCGGCGCTCGATGCGACGTGTCGGAACATCGACCACGTCCAGACGTATTTTGCACGGCGCGACCTGCGGTTCTACATCGAGAACATCGCCTACCTGTTCCGCTTCGACGGCACGATGACCGAAGCGGAGTTCCTCTGGCGAGTGCTGCGGAATACCGGCTGCGGCTGGCTGCTCGATGTGACCAACGTCTACGCCAACTCGGTCAACTTCGGCTTCGATCCGTATGACTTCATCGCCGAAGTCATGCCGGCAGCCGACCGAGTTCAAATCCACTTGGCCGGAGGATTCTTCGACGAAGCAGCCGGCATGTACATCGACAGTCACTCGGAACCAATCCCGGAGCCGGTTTGGAATTTGTACCGCCACGCGCTCGAGCAATGCAGCCGAAAGACCGACGCGGTGTTTCTCGAGCGCGATCAAGATTATCCCGATGAACGCGGTTGGCGACGCGAGATTCGCCAGGTCCGGGCCATCGCGGAAGAAATCTGCTGCCCGCGATGATGCAGGAAAGCCGAAGCGCGAAATCCCCTGGTTCTCCGGGGCGGAGTGTGGAAATTCTGTTGGATGAAGTCGCCGATTGTTGGGAAGGCCGGCGACCAAGTCCTGCGCAAACGGGACAACCACACTTCTCCCCGGAGGTCCAGAGGAAACTCCGAAGCTAGCCTGCTTGATCCACGAAAGTCGTACACAGCGTGTCAAGTTTCATGAGCCGGCACGCGCTAGCGTCCGGTTCGGAATGTCGACGGACTCTCGAAC
>JAYVQJ010000192.1:0-2688 GCA_043777235.1 Planctomycetia bacterium | reverse complement strand
GGCTGATGAAATCAGCCGCTGGGCGCTAGCCCACGGTTGTGTTTGGTACGTTTTCATCTGCCGGTCGCCTTATCGAGATTTTCGCCGGTCAGTTGTACTTGGCGACCTTCGTCTCCCGGCTCGTCGGTGCGATAGTCGGTCCCCTGCCCAATGCGCCGCAGTGACGGACACGAAGTCTCCACTTTCGCAGTGCTTCGATTTCGTGTCGTCTGTTCCGTACCATCGAGCCATGACCACAGCAAACAACTCTGATGAGCGTGCGGCAATGTTTATCGCTCGCTGGCAGGCGTCGGCCGCTGCCGAGCGGGCGAACTACCAGCTCTTTCTGTCCGAGCTGTGCGAAGTGCTCGACTTGCCCAGGCCGGAGCCGACCAAGCCGAAGGTCGAGGACAACGCTTACGTCTTTGAGCGGGACGTGACGTTTCAGAATCTCGATGGCACGACCAGCATTGGTCGGATCGACCTCTACAAGCGTGGCTGTTTTGTGTTGGAGGCCAAGCCAGGGAGCGAGCAACTCGTCGAAGATGAATTTGAACTCGCGGCGAAACCGGCGAAGCTCAAGAAGGGGACGGCGGTACGCGGGACGAAGGGTTGGGATGATGCGATGCTCAAAGCGCGGGGGCAGGCGGAGCAGTACGCTCGCGCGTTGCCTTCGGAAGAGGGTTGGCCGCCGTTTCTGATCGTCGTTGATGTTGGGCACACGATCGAACTGTTCGCCGACTTCACTCGGTCGGGGAAGATGTATCTGCCGTATCCCGACCCGGCCACGTTTCGGATCAAACTGCCGACGCTCGCCGAGCCAGAGCAGCAAGCCACACTCAAAGCGGTCTGGAGCGATCCGTTGTCGTTAGACCCCAGCCGGCGCAGTGCAAAGGTCACGCGCGAACTGGCCGACAGACTGGCGCGGCTCGCGAAATCGTTGGAAGCGGCGAAGGATCAGGACGGCAAACCGTTCGCTCCCGCGCGCGTGGCTCAGTTCTTGATGCGCTGCCTTTTCACGATGTTTGCCGAGGATGTGGACCTCATTCCTCGCGACGGTTTCAAGAATCTGTTGGCCCGTCTGCAAAGCCAGCCGCAGAACTTTTCGGAGATGGTCTCCGCGTTGTGGCGCACGATGAACACGGGCGGATTCTCGACGGTGTTGGAAGAGAAGGTGCGCTGGTTCAACGGCGGCCTGTTTGAAGACTGCGAAGCCCCCCCGCTGACCGAGGCTCAACTCGCCCTCTTGCTCGACGCCAGCAAGGCCAACTGGCGAGATGTCGAGCCGACCATCTTCGGCACGTTGTTGGAGCGGGCGTTGGACCCGGTCGAGCGTCACAAGCTGGGAACGCACTTCACACCCCGCGCGTATGTCGAACGACTGGTGATCCCGACGATCATCGAACCGTTGCGTGAGGAATGGGACTCCGTGCGAGCGGCAGCGGTCGAGATGACGGCTGGGGGGTCGCATGTTATGAATGTCAGCCTGTGAAGCGAGGCGAAGGTCAGGAGAGTCGAAAATGGCGGCGATCAAAGAACGGACTCGAAAGCGATCGTTGGGGCAATTCTTCACTCCGCGCCCCGTGGCGGAGTTCATGGCGTCACTCTTCACAAGCAGTCACCACGAGCATGTTCGCTTGCTCGATGCAGGCGCGGGAGCGGGCGCTCTTACCGCCGCTTATGTGCGGGCGATGTGTCAGCAGACACGAAAGCCGGCACACATTGAGGTGACCGCGTTTGAGCGAGATGACTCGGTCATTCCAACGCTCCGTCTCACGCTTTCCGAATGCGGCCGGTTGTGTGCGGACACGGGTATCGGATTCAGTTGCGACATTCGGAATGAGGACTTTATTTCTTTCGGGGTGGAGGAACTCAACGGGGGACTGTTCTCCGGTGCTGGGATGCGGTTCAACGCGGCCATCGTCAATCCGCCTTATTGCAAGATTCGGAGCGATTCACTCGAACGGTTACTGCTGCGTTCCGTCGGCATCGAGACCAGTAATTTGTACGCGGCATTCGTGGCACTCATTGTCCGGCTGCTCGAATCAGGTTCCGAGTTAGTGGCGATCACGCCGCGCAGCTTTTGCAACGGTCCCTACTTCAAGCCGTTCCGGCGCGAGTTGTTGTCGAGCGTCAGTCTGCGGCAGATTCATGTCTTCGAGTCGCGTTCCGCCGCGTTCCGTCAGGACGAAGTGCTGCAAGAAAACGTGATTTATCACGCGGTTAAAGGACGGCCGACTTACGAGCCGGTCATCATCTCGTCGTCTTTGAACGAGTCGCCGCACGAAAACACTCGTGCGGTTGTCTCGTACTTGGAAGTGGTGCCACCGAATGATCCCAATCAATTCATCCACTTGACGGTGACAGACGCAGAAGCGAATGCTCGGTCGGTGATGACGGAATTGAGCACCACGCTGGAGGATTTGGGCCTCTCGGTTTCGACGGGCCGAGTGGTCGATTTCCGAGCCAAGGAGCATCTCCGTTCGGTTCCCGATGGCGAGACAGTACCGCTCATCTACCCTTGCCATTTTGATCGTGGTCGCGTGGCTTGGCCCCAAGAAGGTTCGCGCAAGCCGAACGCCATTGTGAATTGCCGCGCCACGCGAGACTTGTTGATTCCATCCGACGTTTATGTCCTGACGAAACGCTTCTCCGCGAAGGAAGAACGGCGGCGCATCGTGGCTTGCATGTTTGATCCCAGCAGCGTCA
>JAYVQJ010000191.1:0-10517 GCA_043777235.1 Planctomycetia bacterium | reverse complement strand
AGTCATCGAGCCCCACCACTTGTGCAATAGTCCGGTGGGTCTCGATGACTCGACGCCACCCTACGATCCCCGCATCACGATAAACCAGTCAGCGGTGTCGGGGTCAGCCTGGGACGGCTGACCTACGCGGTCACGGGCGCAGGCCGTTGAGGCCAATCGAGCGACCGTATTGTGCGATCAATTCGGCGGGCGTGAGGCCGTAAGCCCGGTTCAATGCTTCTTCCGGAGTGAATCCTTCTTTGATTCCCAGGATGAAGACTCGGTAGCGACCAGCGTCGATTTGCAGCATGAAGTTCGTCAAGTTCGACGCGATGCCGTATTGCCACTCCTCCAAGTTGGCTCGTTCATCGAAGAAGTTGACTCCGAGCGAACCGGTTTTTCGCAGCAATTCGACGGCAGCCTTTTGACGCTCGGCCACCGCTTTGCTTTGCGTGACGATGGCACCGGCGATCCAGTCGGCGATACCTTCGTTGATCCAGGGTGCGATGTGGACCGACGAACGCAGCCGATGCAAGAACCCATGAGCCGTTTCGTGAACCAAGACAACGGCGAAGTACGACGGGTTGTCGCCGCGGTAACACGAGATGACCGCGCGTCCGTCGCTGGCCGAATGGTGCAGTCCTTGTGAGCCCTGCGTACTGCTGTTCTTCATGAAGGTTCGCTCAAAGTTTTGAAACGCTTCCTCGTGGAGAAAGGCCAGGACCAGGCACTTTCCCAGCCAGATGTTTTTGTCCTTTGGCACTCCGAACGCGGCGCTCAGTTTTGCATACATCGCGTCCAGCGAGGCCACGTACGGAGCGACCTGAGCCGGAGCAATATCCGAGAGCACGAGAAAGAATTTGGTCTCGTAAACCTTCATGGGGAATCGATAGCCGGCCTGTACTGTTTGCAAGAACTCTTTGTATTCGGCGATGGTCTTGGCTCGTTCTTCGTCGGACGTCTCGTCCCACAAGCGGTTGCGAGACCCCTTCAGCCGTTCGTTAATATCGAAGTCTCGTTGCGTGACATCCAGCAGCACATGACCTTTCTTGGCGGGGTCGAGCACCACGTCGTAGCTGTGATCACCGGATCGAATACGAGCGATCGCAGAACTGACGAGCTTCTGCTTCTTCTTGCCGTCGACATCTTGGAGGCTCAAGAATTTGAGAGTCTCCTCCCCCTTCCCGAGTTGTGTCTCAGTCACTTCAAAATCGGTCAGCGTCTTGCCGCTCGAAAGCGAGACCGTCACTTTCTTGCCCACAGCAACCGGCGATTCCTCGCCAGTCAGCGGTGCGGCGTACTTGGCGAATTCCTCTTCGAAGTCCGTGGAAGACTTCGCGGAAGCCTTGGTTTTGGCCTTCGGGGACTGCGACCAGACCACAGCGTTCGGACCGAGGGCAATCACCATTCCTGCGATCGTCACAATCGACGAAATCCGCCTCACAATGCAGACTTGATTCATCGGGAAGTCCTAGGTTGGCGATTTCTGGTCGATTCAGTTCAATGTACGTGTCAAAAGTTCTCGCATTGCACCCCCTCGTTCCACTGTCCACAAGACTGACGATGTCCCATTCCACTTGGACCAAGCCGCATTCTGACAGCAAGGCAACCCGCAGCGGCGAGAGTGTCGATGCGCCACCGTCGAATGAGTCGTTGTTGTTCGGCGCACTGGAGGATGTCGTCGGTCCCCGAGTGCTCTGCACGTCGCTGAATCGCGGCCGATTTGCCGCGGCCGTTGCGGATCATCTTCCTGAATCCCACGTGACCTGCTTTTTTCTGGATGTCTTTCTGGCCAAGCAAGCTCGCGACGAAATTCAGTCCAGCCCTGGAATCGTATCCGTGATCTGCGAGACCGATTACCCGGACGGTCCGTTTGACACGATCGCGCTTCCGTTCCGCAAGAACGGCGAGGCCGAACTGACGCGCGAACTGCTGCAACAGGCTCACGAGCGATTAGAGATCGGCGGCCGACTCATCGCGACGACCGACAACCCCACCGACGAATGGTTGCACGATCAACTGCAATTGCTGTTTGGAAAAATCACCAAGCGGCCAGAGCCGCGCGGCGTCGTGTATCTGGCGACCAAGACGGAGCCACTGCACCGAGTGCGCGAGTTCACCGCAAATTTCGCATTTCGTGACGGCGAGCGCATCGTTCACGCGGTCAGTCGGCCCAGCGTCTTCAGTCATCGCAAGCTCGACGTCGGTGCGCGAGCGTTGCTCGAATGCACCGCAGCCAGCAAATCGGTCATGCCGGGGAGCCGCATCCTGGACCTCGGTTGCGGATCGGGAACGGTTGGCCTCGCGCTGGCGCTTCGTAAGCCGGGAGTCCACGTGCATGCGGTCGACTCGAATCCGCGTGCTCTGCAATGCGCCCTGCTGGGTGCCGAGGCGAATGGGATCACCACCGTCAGCGAGCCTCCAAAACTCTCGCGTGCTGGCAATGCCGTGCCTGACGGCGAGTGCTCGACGATGTCGATTCAACTCGACGACTCCGGCCACGTCCGCTATCCGGGGACGTTCGACTTGGTGATGGCCAATCCACCGTACTACTCGAACTGGGCAATCACCGCGATCTTCATCGAAGCCGCCGCTCGCGCGCTCAAGCCCAGCGGCCGGATGTTTCTCGTCACGAAAAGCCCGAACTGGTATCGGAACAATTTGCACTTCGTGTTGTCGGACGTCGAATTCACCAGCATCCGGGACTACACGGTCGTTACCGCGCGTCCGCGACGTTGAACGCAAAAGTCGTTTCGTCAGCTCGCGACGGGCCTATATCTCACGCGGCTCGCAACGGGAGGTAGCCACACTCGCCAGAGTGTGGGCAAGTGGCCAAAACACCCACGTTCTGGCGAACGCGGCTACGACGAAAATGTCTCGTTCATGCCCGCGCGAGGTATATGTCGGAAGGGAACAAAAGCGGGCGTCAAAAGTGTGGGCCGATTTCGCCGAAATCGGCTGCGGTTGACGTCGCTCGCCGATTGCGGACTTCGGCGAAGTCCGCCCACACGTGAGGCTGTTCCGCAGGAGATCCCACCCCAACTCTGCGATGCCGTCAAGGAATCGACGCGACTTTATTTTGTCGGGTGTGACCAAATATTCTGGCAGCGGTCGCGCAAGCGCGGATTCATGACGTTCACCGCTAGATTGTTTGAAAACTTGAGCTTGCCTACAACGCTTGGAATTGCCTTGGGATGATCTGTTGGTCCCTTTCCTATTCGGCCACTCCCAATCGGGCGGGCCAAGGAGTTCGCACCCATGAGACGTTGCTTTGAGTTCCGTAGTTGGCGTTGTCCTGGCCTGCAACGACGCTCGGTTCGCCAGCGACGAAGCCAAACCACGCGGTCCACTGTGGCCTGGTTCAGCCTGAGCGGCACGCTCGAACGACTGGAAGAGCGGCATGTGCTGTCGAGTTTATTCCCTGGCGAATTGCCGGCAGTTGGAAGATCTCCGACATCTGTCGCAACCGCAGACTTCAACGGCGATCGCAACAATGATCTCGTCACCGCCAACAATGGCAGCCATTCGGTGAGCATTTTGTTGGGGAATGGCAATGGAACGTTCCAGACACAGCGCGAGTTTGCCACCGGAACTAATCCCCAATCCATCACGGTTGGCGACTTCAATGGCGACGGCCAGACAGACCTCGCCACCACCAACTTCACACCCGACACCGCTACGGTGAGCGTCCTGCTGGGAAATGGAGATGGAACTTTTCAAACGGAAGTCGAATATGAGACCGGGGCCAAATCGAACTCCATCGCCGTCGGGGACTTCAACGCCGACGGCAACAGTGACCTCGCGACGGCGAACTATTCCATCGGCACAGTCAGCGTGTTGATCGGGAACGGCGATGGCAGCTTCCGAACGCATGTCGATTTTGCGACTGGCGGCAGTCCAGTCTTCGTGACGTTTGGCGACTTCAATGGCGATGGAAAAACGGATCTCGTCACCAGCAACTACATCAACAACACGGTCAACGTTCTCTTGGGAAATGGAGACGGAACGTTCCAAGCTCCGGTCGCGTCCGCCAGCGGCTCGTATCCCTCGTCCATCGCCGTCAGCGACTTCAACGGCGACGGCAAGAGTGACCTCGTCACCTCGAACCTTGGCGAAAACACGATTCGTGTGCAGTTGGGGAATGGTGACGGAACCTTCCAAGCACTTGTCGAGTACCTAGCAGGGCAAACGCCGGTTTCCGTCACAATTGGGGACTTCAATGGCGACGGCCGAAGTGACCTTGTCGTTTCCAACTCGAACAGCAGTTCGGTGAGTGTCCTGCTAGGGAATGGGGATGGAACCTTCCAAACGCCGACGGCGTATCCCGCTGGTTCAATTCCAAATTCCGTGATCATCGGGGACTTCAACGGTGACCGCGTTTGCGACCTTGCCACCGCCAATTACGGCGACAACACGGTGAGCGTCCTGCTGGGATTGGGGGATGGAACCTTCCAGGTTCCCCCCTCGGTTGTCACGGGACGGTATCCGGAGTCCACAACCGTGGCGGACTTCAATGGCGACGGCATCAACGACCTTGCGGTCGCGTGCCTCGTCCCCACGACGGTCAGCGTTCTCTTGGGGAATGGAGATGGATCGTTTCAATCTCGCCGCGAATTTGCCGTGGGGGCCACTCCGATTTCCGTAGCGGTCGGGGACTTCAATGGCGATGGCAAGAGTGACCTTGTGACCGCCAACTTCGACGGCGATTCCGTGAGCGTTCTCTTGGGGAATGGAGATGGGACGTTTCAAACACAGGTGGCCTACTACACGGAATATCGTCCGCATTCCGTGGTGGTCGGGGACTTCAACGGTGACGGCAAGAGTGACCTCGCTGTCGCGAACTCGGGCCTCACGACATTGAGCGTGCTGCTGGGCAATGGCGATGGAAAGTTTCGGAACCAAGTCACCTATCTCGCTGGTGTTCACCCAATTTCCGTGGCGATGGGAGACTTCAACGGCGACGGCAAGCTCGACTTGGTCGCCGCCAACTCCGGGAGCACCGCGGTAAGCGTCTTGTTGGGGAACGGAGACGGAACGTTCAAAACACGGGTCGCGTACGAAATTGGTTCTGAGCCATATTCCGTGCTTGTCGGAGACTTCAACGACGATGGCCAGAGCGACTTGGTAACGGCGAATTCCGACTCCGATGAGTTTCAACAGACGTTGAGACTGTTGCTCGGCAATGGAGATGGAACGTTTCACCTGACGGAAAACTTGGCGCTCAGCTTCATGGGACATTCCATGAGCGGCGGAGACTTGAATGGTGACGGACTCGCCGACCTCGTGGTCACCAACGGGCAAAGCAACAGCGTTTCCGTGTTCCTGGGGAGCACGCTTGGGAGCTTCCAACCTCCAACATCGTATGCCGCCGGTGCGGGTCCAAGTTCCGTGACGATCGGCGACATCAACAACGATGGTCTGAGCGACCTCGCCGTCACCAGCCTTCTTGGGCAATCCGTCAGTGTGTTGCTGAATCAGTTGCCGAGGTTCTCGATTTCGGCCAGCGAAGCCCGCCAGATGGAAGGGGATTCGGGGACGACGACGTTCACATTCACGGTGACTCGTGACGGCGGTACGGGCGGCAGTGCCAGCGTGGATTATGCGGTTACGGGGCATGGTGCTCATCCGGCGAATGCCTCGGACTTTGATGGTGAGTTTCCGTCGGGAACGGTGGTCTTCGAGGCGGATGAGCCGACGATCAAGACGATCACGATCCATGTTTCGGGAGACAAGATGGTCGAAGCGGACGAGGGCTTTGTGGTCACGCTGTCCAATGCGTCCGCAGGTTTCGCCATCGCGCGAGCGGTGGAATTCGGCACGATTCAAAACGATGACCACTTGTTGGACTTGGTTTATTCGGGCAACGGCAATCAAGTGGTCACGGCGAAGGTGATCGCGAACGGACATTTACAGGTGAAGCTGGGAGCCACGATTCAGCCGGATGTCGATCCCAAAACGGTTGGGTCGTTGACCATCAGTGGCGGCTCTCGGGGCGACTCGATCAACCTGACTGGATTGTCGCGCGCTATGTATTCGGCGTTGACGAGCATCGTGCTCAATGGCAACGCCGGAAACGACAAGATCACCGGCTCGGCCGACTTCAGCGAGACGATCAGCGGCGGTGCGGGAGATGACGTGCTGAATGGTGGCGAGGGCGGCAACGATCGGCTGTTGGAATCCGCCGCGAGCGGCAAGACAGCGACGCTCTCGCTCATGCTGACGAACACGGCACTGACCGGCGGACTCGGTCGGGACACGCTGTCGAATTTCGAGGAAGCGGCGCTGACCGGCGGCGAGAGATCGGATCGTTTGGACGCGTCGAAGTTCACGGGCCGAGTGACGCTGTCGGGCGCGGAAGGGAGCGACACGCTCATCGGAGGCCGCGGCAATGATTCGATCATTGGCGGCAGTGGCTCGGATTCACTCTCTGGCGGCGGCGGGAATGACACGTTGTCCGGCGGGCTGGGAAACGACAGCCTCGATGGCGGCGCGGGGACGGACCTGTTGCAAGAAACGGGCGATGTGAACTTCAAGCTCACGAACACCTCGCTGACTGGCTTGGGAACGGACACGCTCAAGTCAAACTCCATTGAAACCGCCCGACTGACCGGCGGAGCGGGAAACAATCGGCTCGATGCGTCGGGCTTTACGTTGGGATCGGTCACGCTCGACGGCGGCGAGGGGAACGACGTGCTGCTCGGTGGATCTAAGAACGATTCGCTGATCGGCGGCGACGGACGCGATCTGCTGATCGGCGGGACGGGAATTGATGTCCTCAACGGCAGCGCGGGTGACGACATCTTGATCGGCGGCACGATCTCCTCCGCGATCAACACGCCCGCCTCACTGACCGCGATCATGAAGGAATGGACTGGCACCGGAGATTTGGCGAACCGTCAATTCCACTTGTTCAACGGCGGCGGATTGAACGGCACGCACAAGCTCAACAACACCACCGTGAAGAACGACGCGAATGCGAACGACAGCCTGACCGGTGGTGACGACACTGACTGGTTCTTCCAATCGGCGGGCGACGTGTTGGTGGATTTCAGCGCGGAATTTGGCGACGTCAAATCAGCGATCTGAGGTTTAAGAATTGGAACGGATTATTCATGAGGCGGCCCGTGTCGAGCAGCGTGCGGAATTGAAGCCTGAAGCGCAAGCGAAGTTTGCCCGTTCGCCGGCTTCGTGATGCGACTGCTCTCGAAACGCCCGGACGACCGCTTCACCGACGCCACGCAATTGCTGAAGGAGCTAGACCGCGTCGAGAAGTACACCCAAACCGTCGTCGCGTGCAACGCCCCACCCGACGCCGAACCAGGGGTGTTGTAACCTTTGGAGTGCGGTGACTTGTCACCGCTTTCGATTGTTTTGCGCAGCTTTCCGTTTTGCCGCGCGGAGCAAAAGGCTTCGCCAAAGAAGCCAAAGCGGTGACAAGTCCACCGCACTCCAAAGTTAGCGCACTTCATCGGGCGCGACGTCGAATTCATCGAAGACCTTCAGCTTGTCCGTCTTGAATGAGTAGATCGTTTTGACTTGAGCAGGCCGTGCCGTGCGCTCAAACCAACCGGCCGAGCACCAGCGAAATTGATTGGCCGCCGGCACCAAGCCGTGCTTCACGGCATTGAGATGCACATAAGCCAGCCTTGCGAGGTACGACTTCTCGAAGGTCAGTTCGGTGTCCCAGAAATTGAACCAGACTTGGCGTCCCGAGTCATGGTCTCGGTCGTTGACGTCGCGAGCCGTATCGGCATGGAGTTGGGTCAGAAAGACCTCCAGCTTCGCGGCGTTCTCGGTGGCATGAGCGACGAAGTGATAATGATTGGCGAACACCGCCCACGCTTCCAAATGCCAACCCTGCTGCCGGGCGAGCTTGAGCAACGTGTCGTGCAAAACGTCGAGCTTCTTCTTGCCGCGAAAGATCGGCAACTTGTGCAACGTCCCCGCCGTGACCATGTAGGTGCCGTGATCGCTCAGCCGATGCACCGGAGCGTGCGGCCAATCCGGCTTGGCATTCGCCGGGCGAGTGGCGACGGCGTTTTTCGTCTTGACGGTCTCAGCGGACGCGGAGGGGGACGCGAGACTCAGCAGAGCAGCGTAATCGTCCAGCTTACGAAGCGGCTCGACACCGAATGTTTCCACGCGCGTATGCAATCGCTGCCGCAATTCGTCGATCTCATCCCGCATGGCGTTCCTTTTGGAGTGCTGTGACTTGTCACAGCTTTGGCTATTTTTTGGCTTTTCCAGCGAAGCCAATCGCTCCACTCGCCAAAACGAAAAGCTTCGCAAAACATCGAAAGCGGCGACAAGTCACCGCACTCCAAAATGTACGGCAACCTTTGGAGTGCTGTGACTCGTCACAGCTTTGGTTCCTCTGGCGAAGCCTTTCGATCCGCGCGGCAAGACAGAAAGCTTCGCAAAGCAATCGAAAGCGGTGACAAGTCGCCGCACTCCAAATGGTGTCACCGCTTCTCTCGGACATTCCACACCTTGATCGTTTGGTCCCCGCTCGCAGAGGCCAGCCGCTGACCGTCCGGACTAATCGCTACGCTCGTGACTCCGTTGGTGTGTCCTTTCAGCGTGAGCAACTCTTGTCCCGTAGTCGCGTCCCAAACCTTGACCGTCCGGTCCACGCTCGCCGAGGCCAACCGCTTCCCGTTCGGGCTAAACGCCACGCCCACGACCTGATCGGTATGTCCTTTCAACGTGAGTGAGTCCTTGCCCGTCGCCGCGTCACGCACGTTGACTGTCCGGTCCGCAATCGCCGAGGCCAGCCGGTTCCCGTCCGGGCTAAATGCCACACTAAAGACCCTGTTGGTTTGGCTCAGCGTGAGCGACTCCTGGCCTGTGGCCATGTCCCACATTTTGACCGTCTGGTCACCACTCGCTGACGCCAGCCGCCGTCCGTTCGGGCTAAACGCCACGCTCCAGACGACGACGGTGTGCCCTTTCAAAGTGAACAACTCTTGGCCCGTGGCCGCGTCCCAAACCTTGACCGTCTGGTCATGACTCCCCGAAGCCAGCCGCTGGCCGTCCGGGGTAAACGCCACGCTTTTGATCAACCCAGTGTGTCCTTTCAGCTTGAGCAACTCCTGGCCCGTGGCCGCGTCCCAAACCTTGACCGTTTGGTCCACACTCCCCGAGGCCAGCCGCTTCCCGTCCGGGCTAAACGCCACGCTCTCGACCCAGTTGGTATGTCCTTTCAGCGTCAAAATCGCTTCGTTGACGGCTAACGGGGCGCGAGCTTGCGAAATGCTTGGCGAGGAGATTGGTGTGTTGGCCGGTGTTGTCGATGAAGTGCTTGGTGCTCGTCGCTGATCACCGTTCGCCAAATTGGTCGGCGGATGACTGCCGTCGTTGTCTGCGAGATAAGTCCGGACGGAATAACTCACGGCCAAGAAGATGCTGACGATGAGAGCGGTACTCAGAATGACTTCTTTCGGTTCGACCAACCGACCGGCGACGTCGTAGTAGGTTCGCGTGCCTTGGTAGTTGGCGACGGCGCGGGCGGGGCGGTTCTTGTTGAGGTCGCGGAGCAGACGTTGCAGTTTGGCGTTGTCGGGTTTGAGCTTCAGGTAGCGTTCCAACAGCGAGCGCAGGCGGCTGTACTTTTTGCGTTTGAACGACTCGTCGATCTCTTGCCGCAACGACACGCATTCGTCCGCGAGGTCGGTGGCCTCCGCGAGCAGTTGTCGCAGTTCGGCCGGGCGAGCGGCATCGGGGATCACCTCCAACGTCCTCACGGCTCCCGCGTAGTCGAATTCGAGCAACAGCGCGCGAGCCTTCTGGCACGCGGTGACGGCGGCTTCGCGGAGTTTCTGTTGCTGTGCTTGAGCCGTGGGCAACGTCTGTCGCGCCCAAGTCGCAGTCTCTTGGAATGGCGGCTCTTTCAAGGCGGCGAGTTTGGTCAGCAACGGGATCGCCGCTTCGTAGTTGTGTTCCGCCAGGAGTTTTTTCGCGCGGTGTTGTTGTTGCGGGATGTCGTTTGGAGCGACGGATGTTTTCGTGGCGGCTGGCGACGCGACGGCGGTCATCTTATTGGAAGCGAGTTGCAGCCCAGCGATGGACTCTTTCGCGGATGAAAGCGCGGCGAGCGGGGCAGACACACTAACCCGACGCGTGAGCGAGGGAATGGAGTCAACCGGCGTCAGCCCCTCGCTGACGCTTCGGGTTAGTGGGGTCTTCAACCAGTTCGTCAGTTCTTGTTCGACTTCGGTCATCGAGGCGAAGCGGTCTTGCGGGCGCTTGGCCATCATGCGGCGGCAGATCAGGTCCAGACGCGGGTCGAGGCCCGGTCGCAATGCGGAGGGGGGCGGCGGTTCTTTCGTCGCGATCTGCGAGAGGATCGTCAGCACCGAACCTTGGAACGGCAACTGGCTGGTCAGCAGCTCGAACAGCATCACGCCCAGGCTGTAGAGGTCGCTCCACGGGCCGATGCGGTCGGTCTCGCCGTTGGCTTGCTCCGGCGACATGTACGCGGGCGAGCCGATCAACATGCCCGCCTGAGTCGCTCGGCCATCGTGAGCGGCATCGGTTCG
>JAYVQJ010000190.1:0-10529 GCA_043777235.1 Planctomycetia bacterium | reverse complement strand
CACCGCTCCGCGTGACGAGCCGAACGGGCAAACACGCAGTTATTTCTTGCGATCCGTCTAAGATGGGACAAGCGATCTCATGTCGTTCACCACCAGAATTCGGTGCGCAGGTAACGCATTGCTTTCGACAGCATGACGGCTCCCAGCGTGCGATGACCTCGGAAGATGCGGCCGAAGCCGGTCATGCCGGAGCGGAGGCGGCCGTCTTGATGGTTCAGTTCGCAATGCACGACGAGGACGTTGCGTTGCTTCCCTTGCTGAAGCGTTGCGGCGGTTGCGATGTGTTCGACGGTTCCTTCAAAGGTGTCGAACGGCAACGCTCTCGCTTTCAAGAGGACGGATTGGCCAGAGCCGACTCCCTGGACATCGTCTTCGCTGACGGCGATTTCGACGCGCGACTTTGCTCCGTTTTCGATGGCGCAGATCGTCATTCCTTGAGTCGCCAGGAGGCCGATCTTCTCGTGCATGCGGGGCGTCGCGACGACTCCGCTGACGGACGAGCGGACGATGAGTTTTTCTTGCTGCGATTGCAGGAAACGCAGTTGTTCTTGCAGTTGTTCGCGGCGAGCTTCCTCGGTCGCGATCTCTTCCGGGCGAGTGCCGGCTTCGAGCAAATCCAATTGGCTGGCGGCGTCGGCGAGTTCCTGTTCGCGGCGTTCGAGTTCCGCTTCGACGAAACGCAGGCCGTTGGCTTCCTTCACGCGGCGATCCGCTTCGGCTTCGGCAATCTGCGTGGCGAGCACAGACAACTGCACCTGTTCCGATTTGAGTTGTGCTCCCGCGAGAGCCTTCAAGCGAAACAGCTTTTCGGACTCGGCATAGTTTTGTTTGGCGAACTCCCATTGAGTCTTCGTCCGTTCGATGCGCTGGTCGATCGCTTTCAGTTCTTGGGTGTAGGCTTCGCGCGAGCGTTCGATCTCCGCCTGTCCGAGCTTCACCCAGCTTCGCAGCCGAGAGACCTTGTCTCGCATCGCCGCGATCTGCTCAGGACGCGGGCCGAGTTTCAGCTTCGCGAGATTCGACTCGGTGCCGCGCAGTTCCGCTTCCTTCGTGGAGATTTGCGTCTCTAAGTCGGGGGACTTGAGCTGCACGATCGCGTCCCCTTTCGCGACTCGGCTTCCTTCTTCAACCAGGATGCCGCTGATGAAGCCCGTGACCGAGGCGTGAATTTCGTGGCGGTCGCCGGGACGCACCTCGAAGTCGCCGGTGGCGTAGTGCTTCACCGGCACGATGAAGACGGCTCCGGCGGCTAACGCTCCGCCGAGCAACCATGCCATCATTCGCTTGCGTCGTGTCTTGATCATGATCGTAAACTCGCTTTTGAAGAAGCCTCGAAACACGCGCTTGAGCGCGAACAGCAACAGCAGGCTCGTGGAGACCACCCCCAACGTGCCGAACTCGTTGCCGACATATTTCACCATCCGAAAAAAGATGACGTTCAAGAAACCGATCGCGAACGTCCAAGCCATCGCTCCGTACCAGAACAACACGCCGCCGCGCGGCTCACGCTTGGGGCGTTCGCTGCCCCACAGCAAACATCGCAGGTAGCCCATGAAGTATTCCTGTGACCGCTTCCGCAGATTCGGCAGGCTCAGCCAATCGCTGACGAGGTAATAGCCATCCAGCCGCAACAGCGGATTGAAGTTGATGAACCCACGCGCTCCGCAAACCGTCATCACAACGAACGCCAGATAATTCACGAGACAATTCGGGACGGTGATCCGCCACACGAACACAGCCAACGCCCACTGACACAGATCGCAGTAGCCGCCGGCCGCCGTGATCAACAGCCGCTTCGACTTTTGTGGAATCAACCAAGCGTCCGAGACGTTGCAGTAAAAACAGGGCATGAAGAACACCAGCAACAAGCCTGTGTCGCGAACCTCGCCACCGAAGTGCTTGCAGGTCAGCCCATGAGCGAACTCGTGCGCCATCGTTGCGGCCGTCAACACAATCCAGACCAGCGCGACGGTCTCCCAGCGCATCGCGTCAGTGAACGATGCGGTCGCCTCTTGCCAATTGCTTCCGAGGATCATCAGCGCGACAAACATCGCCGAGGCGGACACCACCAGAAATGCCTTCGTCCAAACCCAGCGGAGGGACGGTTCCAGCCACGTCAGGCAACGATCGGGATCGAACAGCTTCCACCGGTAATACAGCAGACTCTGCGGGCCGCCCGGTTTGGCGTTGTCCTCGTCGTCGTCTTCGTCGAAGCGCGACTTTGTGGCTTTGTTTTGTTCCGCCGCCGCATCTTTGGACCGCTCCAACAACCGGCGTGCTTTCGCGAGTTCGAGGAAGTCGTCGATGTCCTGCTCAGAAAGGTCTTCGCGGAATTCTTTTTCGAAGGCTTCCAGCAGCGAGTCGATCGTCGCCACGCCATCGAGTTGCCGCAGCAGAAACGCTTCGCCCGCGCCGACGCTGAAGTATTCTTGATCGTTCTTCAGCTTGACCACGAACTCGTCGTCGGACAGCCGTTGCACGACGGCGTCTCGTCGCAGCTTCGGCAATGTCGCGGTGCTCGTGGACACAATCGGCCTCTTTGTCTCCGCTCAACGACTCAACGAGTCGGTGCGCCGACGCTTTGAAGAATCTGGTCGATCGTCGAATCGTCGAGCAGCACTTCGCTGCTCTCCTCTTCCGACAGCAGGTACACGAAGTACGGTCGGTCGAGTTCCAAACAACGAGCCGCACGATGATGGCCATCGATCAGGACATGCCCGTGCAACATCTCGCCGCTGGGATCGGGATACCAAATGTGGGCGATGATGCCGGGAAACTCCGGGTTCACATGCTTGACGTGCTCAGGATAAATGTGGCAGACATCGACGCTGTATTGGACGTCGTCCGGTTCGAGTTCGACCGGCTCGCGGCCGTCGCTGACCAATCGCCGAGCTTTGTCCACATCGAAGCGATAGACGTTGCCCATGTAGCGAAACGACTCCGGCCCGCTCTTGCAGTGCGGGCATTCGTCGGCCGAGCTTTTTTTCGTTTTGCGAGCGGGCGGTGATCGCTTCAAACTGACTTTCTTATTGGGGGACTTCGTGGCTTTGGAGATCGTGGCGGTCGGCATGGCGAGGCTCGTCATCAGAGTTTCTGAAAGGGAACACGACAACTGCCGAACTCTAGGACGTCGATTGGGACTCGTCGGAATTCGGGCCGGGAAAGGACAACGACGTTCGGTTGGCATCGGGACGGAGCCGGCACAATCCGCACGGCCAGATCAACCGACAGTTGGCGGTGATGGCTTCGTTGTGCGAACGGCTAGTGCTATGTCACAGCCAAGAATTCGGGTCAGGCAAATTAGCCGCAGGGCGCTAGCCCCGGTTGAACCGGACGCTAGCGCGTTCCGGCTGATGTCGAACCCGAAAATCAAGTTGTGACAAAGCACTGCCGAATCAGCACCGCGCAAAAGAAAGTGGTGAGCTTGGACTTGAGAGTCGCAAGCTCACCACGTTGATGCCGGCTGATGAGTTGATGGTCGAGTGAGAGACACCTCAAGCGACCGTCAGCATCTGATTATCCTTTGCGGCACTTCTTGTTCGAGCTGTGCTTATTCGAGCCGTGCTTCTTGGAGCTGCCACAGGCCTTGCCGCTCTTATGTTTGTTCGAGCCACTCTTCTTCGAGCTACCGCCGCACTTGCGTGAGCTGGAGCCACGGTGGCTGCCGCCGTCGCCGAAGCAACAAGCCATCGCGGTCGGGACGATGCGATCTTCCAAACGGGTGATCTGAAAACGGGCCGGGCGGTTGGTCGAGTTGGACATGAATGGCTCCAGTGAGTGTGAGAGTTGCGTCGGACGTTGGTGTCGGACAGTGAAGCCAGTCATTTGCAGGAGCCGTGCCAAAGACGTTCACGTCAACAAAACTTGGCGCAAGTCGTTGACACTCTGCGAGGTTTTGATTGCACATGGACACTCGCCTCACACACCGCCGCGTTGCCGGAATCCCACAAATGACGTTACCGTTGCGGCGAAACCTCAACACGTTGCGTTGACCGACGCAACTCGTTGAGAAGCGGCATCATTTGAGGGAGGTCATCCGCATGAACGTCAACATTCTGCCAAGTCCGATTCGCATGGACGTCGTGCTCCTTGTGCTCGCTGTGTCGATTGTTGGAAGAGAAGCAAGTGCCGATGAACCCCGCGCGAACGATCTCGTCAAAGCGCGAGTCATGGCATTTCATGGCTACTCGAAAGCGATCGAACTGAAGCGAGGCAATGCAAGAGCAGTTCTATGCCCGCAAGCTGGCGGCCGAGTGCTGGAGTTCTCGGTCGATGGCAAGGACGCGATGTTTCTCGACGAGCAGGAGAAGAATTGGCAGCCCGACAAACCGGGACCGATCACGGCGGGGCGGTTTGATTACGGGCCGGAGTTGACCGTCATTCCACATCCTAAAATTTGGGGCGGTGAGTGGACCGGCGAAATCACCGGAGCATTTTCAGCAAAGCTCACCAGCCCGCGCGAAGATGTTGCGGGGATGCAACTCGTCCGCGAATTCAGTCTCGTCGAGCGAAACAATTCCGTGCGGTTGTCATGTCAGCAGACGATGATCAACGTCTCGAAAGAAGTGCGCGAGGTCTGTCACTGGGGCCGCTCGTTCTCTCCCGGCGGCGGGATCTGTTTGATCCCGCTCGGCGATCGCCCCAGTAAATTCCCCAGCAAGTACGCGATGTATGAGGACAGCGCGATCATCAACGTCCGCAACTTCGACGAGAAAATTCGCGAGCGTGACGGCTTCCTGGAAATCCTGTCGCCACCGCGCAAGCCGAAGCTCGGTTTCGATTCGCACGCCGGCTGGCTGGGCTATCTGATGCCGAACAACACGCTGTTTGTGAAACGCTTCACGACGTATCCGGACCGAATTTACAATGAGGCCGCCGGACTCACGCTGTCGGTCTGGTATCCAACCGGCCCGCGCATCGAACTAGAACCCATCGGCCCGCGCGAACGTCTGGCACCCGGCGAGTCCGCCGCATTTACCGAGGACTGGTGGTTGCTGAAGTTCCCGTTCCCGAAAGACGGAGAGCAGATTGATCTGAAGGAACTCCGCGAACGAGTCGCGGAGCACACAACCAATTGACACGCAATCAAAGTAACCCGCAGCGTCAGCGAGGGTCGATGGAGCGATCGCCCTCGCTGACGCTGCGGGTTACATACGTCGAGAATCTTCTCACCGAAACGTTCGACGTTTTCAGAACAGAAGAGCCAAACAATGTCGCATCACACACGTACCCACCACCGCAACGAACGGTTGAATGCACTGGTTGAATCCATCCCTTGCTGGCGCGTCGGGCTAGGCTTGTTAGCCCTGTTCGCGACCACCGCGATGGCTCAATCCCAAGCGTCAAAGAAAACCGAAACGCCGCGAGGGCCGGTGCTCAAGACGCAACTCGGCGAGGTCGAAATCTTTCCGGCGGACAATCCCTGGAATCAGGATGTCTCGAAGCGGAAGATTCATTCGCGGTCGAAAGCGTGGGTCGATTCGATCGGCGCAGACAAGCCGCTGTTTGCTTGCTTCGGTGCGGACTATCAAGGTGCTCCGAACGGCATCCCGTATGTCGTCGTCGAAGCAGACGCTCCGAAACAATTCCTCACGTTCGAGTACCCCGACGAGAGCGAGAAGGGTCCGTATCCAATCCCCAAGATCCCGCCGATTGAAGGTGGCCCGAAGGCACCGCAGGACAGTGACCGGCATGTCTTGATGATCGACGCTCACAACAAGAAGTTGTACGAGCTGTTTCATGTGCTGCCGGATGGCCCAGGCAAGTGGAAGGCCGGCAGCGGCGCGATCTTCGATCTGACGTCGAACAAACTGCGACCGCTCGGCTGGACGTCGGCCGATGCAGCGGGCTTGCCGATCTTTCCGGGATTGGTTCGCTACGACGAGGCGGTCGAACTCGGTGAGATTCGACACGCGCTGCGATTCACGGTGCGGAAGACTCAGCGAGCCTACATTCTGCCGGCCACGCATTTCGCGAGCCGATCGAAGGACGCGAATCTTCCACCGATGGGTCTGCGCGTGCGACTGCGAGCCGACTACGACATCAGCAAGTTCCCGCAGACGGCTCAGGTGATTCTGACCTGCTTGAAGAAGTACGGAATGTTGTTGGCCGACAACGGCAGCGATTGGTTCGTGACCGGCACTCCCGACAACCGCTGGATCGACGACGAACTGCACACGCTCAAGCGAGTGAAGGGCCGCGATTTGGAATGCGTTGAAACCGGCGAGTTGCGGTACGAGTAGAGGTTGGTCATTGGTCATACGGCTTCCAGAAAATATCCGCGCGTTTGGACGCTTGGCTCATCACGCGGAGCGATGATGGCTACGTAGCCGTCACCGCTCCGCCTGACGAGCCGAGCAGGATGACGCGCGGTTATTTTCTGTGATCCGTATCAGCACCGGATTTCATTTTTTGATCGACGATCGGGACGCTCACTCCACCGTGAAGTTCAGCGTCGTCACGGCCGTCTTCTTGCCGAGTTGATCTTCGACTCGCAGCCGCAGAGTATGCGGGCCGCGATTGCAGCTTTGAGGAATCACGAACTCGTAGCTGTAGTAGTAGTCGCGGCGCTGATTGCGGCAGCGGTCTTCGGATGGAGTCAGCGGTAGGCTCTCGACCAGACGTCCGGTGGGGCCCCCTTCAAGCACTTCCAACGTGGACTTCATCAGCGTGCGGAATTGGCCATCGGGAGTCGGCTCGCTCTTGAAGTCTCCGACCTCGGCATACAGCAGCACCGGTTGCCCCGTCATGAACTCGTCCCGCTTGAAACGTTGATAATTTCCGAACCCCGAAATCTTTTGGCAGAAGGCGACGTTTCGCAGTTCCAGCCGAGCCTTCTCTTGCAGTCGCATCGCGGCGGCTCGCAATTGAGCAATCGTCTGCGTTGCACGCTCGGCACTATCGGGCATCCCCTGCGTGTCGAAGTAATTCGCCATGCCCCACAACATCTGCTGCCAGAATTCCTGATCGGCAGAATCGACTCCGGGGATCGGCTGCAAGGCCCGATCGGTGTGCCCGGCGATGAGGTGCAGCAACCGCAACTGCACTTGCTTCCGCAAATAAAGTTGCCGGCTGGTTTCGCTGTCTCCGGAGATCACGGCCGCCGCTTCGACGGTTGTCTGTGTGATGAGCCGTTCCAATTCAGGGGACGACGTGAACGGAGCAATCATCAGCGGCGCACCGTCCGGAAAACTCGAATTCAACGTCACGTTGCCAGTCGGTGCCAGCGATTGCGGATTCGTCGGCGTCGGCAAGAAATTGTTGAAGCCAGGTTGCTCGGCATTCACTCGTTGCACATCAGGTGCGTTCGACGTGGTGGGAAAGCCGCCGCTCGAATTCCAATTTCCCGATGTGACCACTCCGCCGGCTGACGAATACGAATTGGTTGCGGCGTTCTCCGGTGAGGGATTGAACCCGGATGCGCCCGGCGCTCGCGGCCATGTTTCAACAGTGTCGCGGCGACGCACCGCATCGTTGAAGGAGTTGGGCCCGGTACTCGGCCCGAACCCTTCTGGCGATGAAGTCGAATCTGCGATTCCTCGATTGTCTGCCGATTGGTTACTGAAATTGTTTGTCAGCGCGGATTGCTCCGCTCGTTGTGGCGCTACTCGTTGCGGCAGTGATGGATCATTGCGCGGATCGCTGGTGAACGCGGAGTCGGTCGTCGAGCGATCGGCATCGACTCTGTTGGTCAAACCACGGAATTGGTCCCACGGATTCACAACATCGGACGCCGTTGGGTTCGCTCGTCGCTGCCCGGCGACCAGTGCGATGTCGGAGGAGTTCTGTTTCGCCGCCGCATCATAATCCGCCGTCACAATGCCATCGCGTTCCGCAGAAAGCTGTGCGGGGGACGAGTCCGAGTTCGGCAATAGTTCTCGAGCATTCGGTGCCGCAACAAAAGCTCGCGGCGGAACGGAATTCCGGCGTTTTGGGGGCGGAGCTTCCACTTCGGAGTTGCTTCCAACATCCCGTCCCGACACACCGAACATGCCGCCGGCTGAGTCGTTCAGCAATGAGCCCTCCGAAAGCGACGTCGATCCAAAATCATCGTTCGCTTCTCGATCAAGTCGTTCCGTGCGATCGGCAAGCTCTTCTTTGCGCGAGTCGTCGGCCATCGGCTTGATGCGGCGCGCGAACAAGCCACGAGTCGGCAGTTGTACGCAGCCCATCAGGCCGCACACACACAACAGTCCCGCGATGACCCACCGACGAGCACCGATCATGGCACATCCTTGGCCTCAACCAAATGGCTTTCGCGCAGCGACGGTCGCCGACGAAAACTGGCTCTTCCATAAGCCGAGCGGGACCGTATCGGTTGCCGTCCGATCACCTCAAGATCAGCTTGACCGCCACAAGAACGACATCGCCAACCCCAATACCAACGAACGTGCTCTCCGTGGCGAAGCAGGCAAGCTCGGCGACCGAGGCAACCCCGGTGAACTCAAGTTCTGACACGCCGACGTCACAATCTGGCTCACCGCCAAGCGATTGAACGAAAATTGTTCTCACGCAGAGGCGCGGAGTTCGCAGAGAACTGGAATTGCATAGCCCACGTTCGTAGAACGTGGGTGGCGCAGCCACAAGAAATTCTGGCTCTCCGCCATCGGGGTTGAATCACGGCAATCCAGAGTTTGTCTCACGCAGAGGCGCAAAGCTCGCAGAGTCCGGCGAGAACAGCATTGGCATCGTCTCTGCGAACTTTGCGCCTCTGCGTGAGAACTCTTCCTTTCAACACAGTTGGCGGAGAGTCGAAATTCGGAGCGGACGATGATTTCACGATCGAGCGGCTTTTACGATCGAAAGTCATTCGTGGTTTTCCGGTGCTTCGCACACAGCTTGCCGAAACGGCAAGCTGTGCTACCCGCTCACTACTCACAGCTCGGACGCTTTCAGCTTTCCGCGGTCGTCCGGGACTTGGTAGAGCTTTTGCAAACGCGCGAGTTCGGACTTGAGGTCTTTGACAAGGTCGGCATGGGCCGGATCGGCATAGACACTGTGCATCTCGTTCGGATCGTTTTGCAAATCGAACAGTTCCCACTCATCTTCGTTGTAGAAGTGGATCAGCTTGTGGCGATCGTTGCGGACGCCGTAGTGGCGGTGGACGGCGTGTGGGGCGTTGCGGTCGCTGAAGAATTCGTAGTAGTGGTAGTAGATGCTCTTTCGCCAATCGCTGGGCGTTTGGCCTTTCAGCAGCGGGACAATGCTGCGGCCTTGCATGTCGGCGGGTGCCTCGATGCCAGCGAGATCAAGAAACGTCTCGGCGAAGTCGAGGTTCTGCACGAGGTCCGTGTTGACTGAGCCGGGCTTCGTCACGCCGGGCCAGCGAGCGACCAGCGGCATGCGGAGCGACGGCTCGTACATGAATCGCTTGTCGAACCAACCGTGATCGCCGAGATAAAAACCTTGGTCGGAGGAGTAAATCACGACCGTGTTCTGCGCGAGGTCATTGTCGTCGAGATATTTCAAGACTCGGCCGACTCCGTCATCGACGGCGGCGACGCAGCGCAGGTAGTCCTTGATGTAGCGTTGATACTTCCAGCGCACGAGTTCTTTGCCGGTCAGCTTCGCCTTCTCGAAGGCGGCATTCTCGTCGTCGTAGGCTTTGTGCCACGCGGCGAGCTGTTCGGCGTTGAGATTCTTCGGCGGTTCGAACTTCAGGTCGAAGCGAGTCATCGTCTTTTCGATCGTCATGTCCTGCTTGTGAGCGGCGGTGCCTCGGCCGGAGTAATCATCGAAGAGCGTGTCGGGTTCCGGGATCGTCACGTCTTTGTAGAGATCGAAATACTTCGGCCCCGGCTGCCACTCGCGATGCGGAGCCTTGTGCTGCCACATCATTACGAACGGTTTTTCCTTGTCGCGGCCTTTGTCGAGCCAATCAATTGCCAAGTCGGTGATGATCTCGGTCGTGTAGCCGGTGCGTTGCACCTTCTGACCGTTGGCGATCATCGGCGGGTTGTAGTACGGACCTTGGCCTTGCAGGATGTCCCAGTAATCGAAGCCGGTCGGGTCGCTGCCGAGGTGCCACTTACCGATCATCGCCGTTTGATAGCCCGCCTTTTGCAGCAGCTTGGGAAACGTCTGCTGAGCACCGTCGAAATCTTTGCCGGCTTCGTTGGTCTTGAAGCCGTTCAAGTGGCTGTGCTTGCCGGTGAGGATGACCGCTCGGCTTGGTCCGCAGATGGAATTCGTGCAGAAGCAATTCTGAAACCGCACTCCCTCGCGCGCGATGCGGTCGAGGTTCGGCGTCTGGTTGATCTTCGACCCGTAACAACTCATCGCATGCGCGGCGTGGTCGTCGGTGAAAATGAAGATCACATTCGGCCGCTTCGAATCAGCCGCCTCGGTCGCAGTCGTCATGAATCCAGTGGCTACCACAAAAGCCAGAATGATCGAACAAACGCAGCGGTCTGGGTGATGGCACATCGGACTTTCTCCAAAACAAATAGGGCGGAAAGTGAGCCACGGATGAAACACGGATGAAACACGGATTCGGCAGTGACGATTCTGTTCTGATCCGTGTTTCATCC
>JAYVQJ010000189.1:0-2698 GCA_043777235.1 Planctomycetia bacterium | reverse complement strand
TTCGGGCGACGATTGACGTTCCGAACCGGACGCTAGCGCGTTCCGGCTGATTGGATCGGCAACACAAGAATCAACAAGAGTGGCGGAGAGCCCGAATTCCGGGACATGCGATTCTGCGATCCGTCTTTCCGATGGCATTGGGCTTGTCGTTGGCACCACGTCGTGGAGCCGGCGGCGTAATGGGCGTCATCGCCTTCGCGACCGCGTTGGGTCTGCGGTTTTCTGGAAAGGCAGAGATTGGATTCGGTGCGTTGACGAGCCTCTCGCTGACCGGGCCATTGATGGATGTCGCGTTGTGGAAGGCTCGCGCCGGCTGGCGGCTGTATGCGGGGATCATCCTTGCCGGACTGTCGAGCAATCTCATCGCGATGGGGATCAAGGTTGCCGAGAAACTCTTAATGAGTGGCGGCGGAGGCGGAGGCAAGCGTTCGTTCGGAGCGTGGCTTGTGCAAGCGGCTTGGACGTACCCGTTGTGCGGCGTGTTGGCGGGATTGCTCAGTGCAGTCATCTGGTTCCGCTGGCGAGCACGAGACACGGAAAGGGTCGGCCATGATCCTGGTCGGGATTGACGACACCGACTCGCTGGAGTCTCGCGGCACGAACAAGCTCGCTCGCGAATTGGCACGACAAATCTCGGCGAAGTACCGCTGCCGCGCGATCGTGCGGCAGCAGTTGTTGTTCGATCCGCGAGTTCCCTTCACCAGTCACAACGGCTCGGCATGTTTGTGGTTGGAAGGTCGTGACCGTGACGTGACGACCGATGACCTCGCCGCGCTCTTTGACGAACTGCGAGCCGGCATGTTGGCCGACTTCATCCCCGGCAGCGATCCGGGCCTCTGCCTGGCGACACACATTCCGCCAGAGATCACCGCGTGGGGCCGACGCTGTCAGCAAGACGTCGTGACTCAAGAGGATGCTCGCGAATTGGCCGCGGCCTGCGGCATTCGGTTGGAAGGCTTGGGAGGCACGAACGGCGGAGTGATCGGCGCACTGGCGGCAATCGGCCTGACCGCCGAAGGCAACGACGGCCGCTTGGTTCAATGGCAAGAGTGGCCCGATGAATTCACCGGCCCGACATCCGTCGAGCGACTCTGGGAACGAGACATCGAAGTCCGTGTGCTCGCGCACGACTCCGGGGACAATCGGAAGCCGGCTCGATCCGACGGCCGCGAAGTTCGGACGGGGATCGTCGATGTCGGCAAACACGCGAGACCAAACTTGCGCGATCACCGAGCCTGCTTGTTCGTGATCCCAGCGCCGCCGGAAACTCGCGACTGGGCCGAGTGGGTCTCGCTGAAGCTCAAGTGACGTGCGGCGTCAGCGAGTCAATTCGAAGTTGATCGTGTTGTCGCCGAGTTTCACATCGCGGCGTAACGGTGTTGCAGCGGCGGTCGAATAACGCTGTGAAACGCGAGAAGGTACAGAGGCAACTGCCGGCGGCTTTTCATCCTGAGCTTCGCGGCCGTTGCCTTCTGACGGTGCGTCGGCGGCAATGTCTTCGACGATCACGCGGTGTGATCCAACGGCAGCCCCAGCAGTTCCTACGGTTGTTTTCAATCGGTAGCTTCCATCGCGATCCGTGGTGCCGGTGGAAATGGGCAAGGGAGATTTCTCAGACGATTTCTCGGGTGCAAAAGTGACTTGCACGTTCGCCAGCGGTTGGCCTTCCATTGTGACTCGCCCCTGAACTTCGCCCAAGTCAGGTGTTGGCGACGAGCAACCCGCGAGGACGATGAGCAGTCCTGCCAGAAGCATTCTGTGGTTTCGAAACGCAATGACCATCTCAGGCTCCATCCATGGTCCGATTAGAATTCACCGGCAACTTCTTTATTCGCTCGCGTGCTGATCTGCTGGAGCACTGGCAGCGAGATGTTTTGACTGATGAATCGTCCGGAACCATCGGCCATTGCAAACTGAGCGCCTCCGGCGTGGCCGCTGCCAAACGCCGTGACGCGACGGTTTTCGTACGTCGCATTCACAGCCACTCCCACCGGATGTTGGTAATTGATCTGAACCGCAGCGCCGAGCGTGACATCGCCGACGCCAGGCGTTCCAGACGTTGGCGACCACGCCCCCCAACCCTTCATCTTGGTGAACGACCCCGCATTGGCGTCGTAAGCCACGTCGTAGTGATAACGCTCGCCGAAGAGCAGAGTCTGGCTCAGTCCGTCTTTGACATCTGCGTTCCGGATGGCGCTATTGCGGAAGAAAATGCCATCCAGAGTGGCGACGGTTGTGTTATAGGATTGAATTCCTCCGTTTCCTCCGTAGCTCGTCATCGCATAGATGTCGCCTGCCGGATTGAACATGGGGAACAACGTCATGATCGGCGGATTCAGATCATCGGTCGGGCACAGCAAAACGGGCAGAATCTTGGCGACCTGACCAGCAGTGACATTTTTCCGAGGATCACGATAGTCCCATGCTCTGGCGAGCCCACCTTGATCGAGCTGATTGAGCATCAACGCATACAGCGAGACGGCTCGCTGAGACGGCGGGTTCTGTTGGCCTACCGGAGTATTCCAATTGAGCAATCCCGACGGGTAGATGAGATGGGTACTGTGGTAGTTCTCCACCGCCAGCGCCAGTTGTTTGAGATTGTTCTTGCATTGAGAACGTCTCGCCGCCTCACGCGCTTGCTGCACAGCCGGAAGCAACAGAGCGATTAAGACCGCGATAATTGCGATGACGACCAAAA
>JAYVQJ010000188.1:0-2701 GCA_043777235.1 Planctomycetia bacterium | reverse complement strand
CGGCGGCGAGAAGCATCCGCCCCGATCCGCAGCACGGATCGGCAATCGTTTTCTTCTCCCCGCCTTCGGTCTCGACTCCATCCAGAGTCATCTGAGCCATCATCTGGCAGAGTGGCTCCGGTGTCAGAAACTGTCCCGCTTCGCCATAGGTGATGCCGCCTTGGAATACATCGCCGAGAATGTCCTGCCGAGTCTTCTCCATCGCATCCACCAACATGGCGAACGCCTGGGCGATCGCGTCGCAGCCTCGCTTTCCCTTCTTCCCTTCCGAGTGCTTCTTCACGGTAGCCATGTACTGCTCCTCCATTTGGCCGCCGGCGAGAGCACACAGACTCATGTGAAGGTAGTCCTCAAAAACTTGGCCGCGACTGACGCCGCTACGATGGGCTGCCTCATCGAGCGTCTTGAGGATCGCGGCCGATTCAGAGTGGAAGAATTGTTCCTTCGCCATGTGGGACGGGGAATGAAATCAAAAGAGTCTTCCTTGCTTGGCGGGACTCGGTGAGGCGGAAGACGCGGCCGATTGTGGAACGGTGGCGGCGATTGGCTCCGACTCGTGAGGTGACGACTTGATCGCCGCGACAAGCTTCGTCCGCATGTCGTCCAACGCTCCGAGCAATAGATTGACCTGTTCCTGACCGGTGCCGGTGACGACTTCCGCAATTTCCGAGACAAGTTCATTCAGCACGTCAGAACCGATTGCAGAACCAGCGGGCTCTCCCGACGAGAACCTGCGAAATTCCAACCGTTCATTCGCATCCGGTGCGAGCGGATCGCGAGCCATTTGAAGAAGCTGCGTGTGGACATTTCGCTGTCCGGGGATGCCGTTGCGTGTGAGCCATCCAAAATCGTCTCGGACTTCATCAAGTACGTCGCGCACAACTCTCAATTCGTCGGCGAGATGATTCACGGCGTCGGTCAGGCGTTCGATGTGCTCGGAACGTCTTGGCTCGGCTGCCGGCGCTTGTGCGGGTTTCTTCATGCGAAGAAGGCGGGCAGACTGCCGCAGAAGAATTGTTCCGTCAACGGACGCCGAACGATTCTCCGATTACGGCTGACGCCAATCGGCCAAGCGGAGTTGCGGAATCCACGCAAAGTGCCGCGTGTTGCCGGTCACGAGAACTCGGCCGTGTTCCAATGCCGTGGCGGCGATGATGGTGTCAGCATCGCGGGTGACGAGTCCGCTGTTCCGGGCCGTGACCCACAAGTCGGCGGTGCGGTCAAAAATCGCATCCGTCACCGGGAAGATCAGCGAGTGCTGGCAGAAGGTCTCGAACTTCGCGAGCTGCGTCGTCGCGTTCTTGGCCCTCAAGCCGCGAATGACCTCGTATCGAGTGAACGCCGAGAAGGCAAATTGACCATGCTGCTTGAGATAGGCCGCTGCGTGAAGCACAACTTGCGGGTCTTTCTGCTTGAGCAGTTCGGAGAGCAAATCGGTGTCGAGAAGGGCTAAGTCCATAACGATCACGACGGCCGAGTGAGGTCAGCACGAGTGAGGACGACCTCTTCCAACTCGCTGGTCTCTTGATCGGACAGCCCTTCAAAGACGTGACACCACGCTGGCAAAGTAGTCGTGTCACCAACGGGGTCGAGTGGCGGTTCAACGACCGAAGGTCCGAAACTGACAACATGAATCATCACACGCTGACCCTCCCGCAATTGCTGCCCCAGCATGTGCTCTAGGGCCTCGCGGTCCGGTGATTCGATCTGGCTGACATCGCGAACGATTGATTCCATAGACACATCTTACGCCTATTTTACGGCTCCGACAACACGATCTGCGTCTTGCGCAACGTCGGAAAGCTCAGGCAGGCTGCGGCTGTCTGAGTGTCGTTCTTTCTCAACTCGAAACCATAGTCTCGAAAGGGCAGACCATGTCTCGGCCGCAGATACCTCGTGATCCGAAGAATCCCGCGTATGACCTGATTCCCGAAACACTCGCGAAGGCGATCCCTCGTCTCTACGCGACGGAGAAAGAGAGCGATCCGCTCGTCCAAGTGAAGTTCTTCACGCCCGACAGTTCGTGGACGTGGTTCGTCACCGAATATGATCCCGACGAACGACGATGCTTCGGACTGGTCGTTGGACACGAAACCGAATTCGGATACTTCTTGGTTCCCGAACTCGAAGAAGCTCGCGGTCCGATGGGACTGCCCATCGAACGTGACCTCTACTTCAAACCGAAGCCGCTCTCTCAATGTCGCAAAGCGTAACGCGACCGCGATGCTCAGACACAAGCCCCAACACGAAAGTGTTGGGGCTTCATCGAATCTAGATTTTGCGGGCGGCTCTCTCGGCCATCTGTGCTCCGTTCTGGATGGCGCTGTTGAGGGCTGTCTTTCGGACGGAATGGACGCCGATGCCTCGGCTGCCGAGTCGGTCAGCGTCGATGGCCATCAACGTTGCAATCCTTCCAAATGCTTTTTGACAGCAGGCCAGTCCGAATCCAAAATTCGCCAAATCTGCGATTTACGGACGCGGCCACCGCGATAAATCATGTGATTTGGGCGTTCGCATTCCTTGATGGTGCCGATGCGTTCTGCTGCCTTAATCGACGGTTTGTTGTCTTCGTCGATATCGAATTCGACTCGCATACACTTCATCGTGTCGAACGCATGACGAAGAAGCAAATACTTGGACTCCGTATTGACGCCAGTGCCGTGAAACTCCTTCCCAATCCATGTCGCGATTTCAGCCTTGA
>JAYVQJ010000187.1:0-2710 GCA_043777235.1 Planctomycetia bacterium | reverse complement strand
AGTGCTCAACGCCGACATCAGGACTCAATTTAGTGGGCAACCGAAGATCAGCAGTGATCCGGGTTGGTGTGCCATTCCGTCGATCGGCTGGGTCCACCATCTTGAAGGAACCCCGCTGACGGTCGGCTTGGGGGTCTACGGCATCGCAGGATTTAAGAACAACATGTCGTCGGTCCAAACGGGGATTCCGCCGTTGACTGGGCTACTGACGCCTGCGTACGCCGCCGCAGAAATCATGCAGATCGCACCGACGATGTCGTATCAACTGACCGAGAACTTTTCGTTGGGCCTCGCGCCGACGATCACCACGGAAACAGTGACTTTTAATCCGCTGGGACCAGGGGTCATTACTCCCCTTCCACTTCCAGGACAAGGCAATCAAATGGCCTGGGGTGGCGGACTCCAGGTCGGTGGCTATTGGCGGGGCGACAATGGGATTAACGCCGGATTCACGTTCAAGAGCAAACAATGGATCGAGCAATTGGATTTCTTCACCGCCGCCGCTGGCGCACCGAAAACCGTCCATTTCAACCTCGATTACCCGATGATTCTGTCAGCCGGCTTGTCGTACACGGGCATGGAGAACTGGACCTTCGCCATCGACGGACGCTATCTCGACTTCGAACACACCGATGGATACCGCGAACTGGGATGGCGTAGCGTCTTTGCTGGCGCGGTTGGCGTTCAATATCGCATGAACGAAAAGATGACCGCCCGGGCGGGATACAACTTCAACCAAAATCCGATTCAATCGGGGGCCGTCGCTACGAATTTGCTGAGCCCCTTGATTCAGAATCAGAACGTCGCGCTGGGTGGGACTTACAAGTTTGCGAAAAATGTCGACCTCAACGCGGCGTATGTGTATCTCATCAATAACAGCGTCACGGGCCCAACGGGTTTTCCGGTCGGCACTCCGCAGTCGCTAACAAACCAAGTGCAAGCGCATTCGCTGATCGCGGGTGTCAGTGTGCGGTACTAATTCGCATCCCAAGACCTCATCGCGAAGTGACCTCTTCAAAAACATCCGAAGTCTTCCAGACTTCGGATGTTTTTTTGCACCGCTTTTGAATCTGAGCGCGGATGGCTGACGGTCGAAGACAAAGGCGCATCTTGGCCATTTTGCTCGATCGGCTGGATTGATCCGTGTTCCCATTGAATCTCCGCGATACCGAGCCGGAGAGTTTCTTGTTGGCGGGTTCCGAGATAGGGTAATTGAGCAGCGAGTTACGTCTGACCTCCATTTCTCATGACCGCCAGCCTGCCATGAATTCGCTCCTTGATGATCCTCAATGGTTCGTCGGTGATTGCCGGTCGCTCGTCGAATTACTGCGCCGCCGCGCGGAGCGTTTGCCGGATCAACTGGCCTATCAATTCCTGATCGACGGGCACCGCGAAGGCCCGCGCGTTACCTATCGCGAATTGCATCGCTCCGCGCAGGTCGTCGCGAGTCAACTGAGTGACTCCGCCGAACGGGGTTCGCGAGCGTTACTGCTTTATCCACAAGGCATCGATTTTCTGATCGCCTTTTTTGGATGCCTGCAAGCTGGCATCATTCCCGTGCCGCTGCCGCCCCCCGATGCGGCGCGGATGATGCGTTCGTTGCCGCGACTCAAGTCCGTCATCACCGATTCACAAGCGGCACTCGTCCTCACCACTCGCGAACTGTTCGCGACGCTGCATGAGCACTTCGATGCGGAATTGACGAACTTATCCTGGCTGAACACAGATGCCCTCGCGATGAATTCCGAAACGCCGGCGCATGAGTTCGTCGAAGCTCAGCCAATGTCCGACGACGTTTCATTCCTGCAATACACGTCCGGTTCGACATCGACGCCGAAGGGAGTGATGGTCAGTCATGGCAACGTGCTCCATCAATGTCGGCTACTGGCAGCGGCCGCGAGCTACTCTGCCAACAGTGTCGTCGCGGGTTGGATGCCGTATCACCACGATTACGGCTTGATCGAGGGGCTGCTGCAACCGTTGTATGTCGGAGTTCCGTGCTACTTCATGTCGCCGTTGTCGTTCATCAAGCGGCCGATTCGCTGGCTCGAAGCGATCTCGCGATATCGCGTCACGCATAGTCAAGCTCCGAATTTCGCCTACGACTTGTGCGTCCAGAAAGTCACGCCGGAGCAACGAACGACGCTCGATCTTTCGAGTTGGCTCGTCGCCGCCAACGCCGCTGAGCCGGTTCGCGAGGAAACGCAACGAGCATTCTATGAAGCCTTCAAAGTCTGTGGGCTGCGCGAGTCGGCACTCGCACCAGCCTACGGCTTGGCCGAAGCAACGCTGATGGTGTCGCACACACGGCTTGAAATCTCAGATCTCAAATCTGAAATCTCAAATTCCTTATCTCAAATTTCAGATCTCAAATCTCAAATCTCAAATCCAGTTTCCTGTGGCCGCCTTCTCGATGAGTTGCAGGTTGAGATCGTCCATCCGGAAACGAATCTCCGCTGCACTGCGGGGGAACTTGGAGAGGTCTGGGTTGCCGGGCCGTGCGTCGCAAAGGGCTATTGGAATCGCTCTGACGAAACCGAGCGGACGTTTCACGCGCGGCTGGCCGACACAGAAGCTGGGCCATTCTTGCGAACTGGCGACCTGGGTTTCCTGCGCGACGGCGAACTCTACATCGCGGGGCGGGTCAAAGATCTGATCATCATTCGTGGAGAGAATCACTATCCGCAGGACATCGAACTGACCGTCGAAC
>JAYVQJ010000186.1:0-2719 GCA_043777235.1 Planctomycetia bacterium | reverse complement strand
GCGAGGTTGTCGAGGGGCGAGCGAACATCGAAGCTCACTTCGCTGCGGCAGCTCAGCCCAGATGTCGCGGTCGAGGATGGCTTCAGCACAACGACGCTCACGCCGGAAGACCCGGGGTCGCGCAGCCCGTACACGGTCGTCCATTTGAAGCGTGACGGCAAATGGCTGATGGCCAGCGTGCGTGACTTCCCCGAAGAGACGACGGAAGCGACCGCTCACGAACAGTTGCAGGAGCTCGAATGGCTGGTCGGTCATTGGGTCGATGAAAGCGACGAGGGGCGAGTCGAAACGACGTGCAGTTGGTCCGATGATGGCAACTACTTGCTGCAGGATTACGTCATCAAGCTGGGCCAAGTGGAAAGGCGTGGGACTCAGCGAATCGCCTGGGATCCGCTGCGACACACCATCCGATCGTGGGCCTTCGATCAAAGCGGAGCCTTCACCGAGGCAACCTGGACGCCGATTGAAGATGCCTGGATTCTGAAAGCCGAAGGGGTCACTCCCGAAGGCGAAGGGGTGTCGCTGACTCGAGTCGTGACACCGATCAACGCCGATGCGTTCCATCTCGATACGACAAATCTCGTCGTCGGCAATGAACTCATGCCGGACACGTCAGTGCGAGTCGTTCGACGACCGCCGGCACCCGTTCAGTAACGCGGCGAACGTGGTCGACGCGTCTCGCGGCCGAGCGGGTTGTGATGACGGCCAGCAAGCGGAATTCTTGAACGGCAATTCACGGACAAATTCACGGACGCGAAATGCGTTCGCTACGAAATAAAAACAACGGGAGACGTTTCCATGAAGACGCGATTTTTGATCATGATGACGGCGGCGATGATCGCTGTGGGGATTGGATCAACCGACTTTGCATTTGGTCGCGGTGGACGTGGCGGCGGTGGAGGCGGCGGTGGCTTCCGAGGCGGCGGTGGTGGTGGCGGTGGTTTCAGTCGTCCGAGCGGTGGCTTCAGCCGTCCGAGCGGTGGTTATTCCGGCGGGGCACGACGACCATCCGTCGGAAGTTCTCCGTCGTTCAATCGGCCTGCGGCACGACCCTCGACTCCCAGTAGTCGACCAAACGTCGGCGCACGTCCTGGTGGTGTCGGTGGAGGCTCGCGTCCTTCAACGTTGCCAAGCACTCGACCGGGAGGCATCGGTTCCGGTGCGGGAATTGGGAATCGACCTGGTGGCGGAATTGGCTCAGGCATCGGCTCTGGATCTGGAATTGGAAATCGTCCCGGTGGTGGAACTGGGATCGCGAATCATCCCGGTGTCGGCTCTGGAGCGGGCATTGGGAATCGTCCCGGAGCAGGCATTGGAAATGGCATCGCGAACCGTCCAGGTGGCTCACGACTGCCGGGATTGGGGCAAGGTGGAGTTGGTGTCGGAGACCGCATGGCAAATCGAGGGCAATCGTTGGGGGATCGCCGTTCGGACCTCGGTAACCGCATGTCATCGGGGCGCGAAGATTGGCAGAACCATCGACAAGACATGCAAGGCAATCGCCAGGATTGGAGAAACAACAACCGTGAAGACTGGCAGAACTTCGCAGGGAACAATGTCCATAATCACGGTGATTGGTATCACGGCTGTTGGCATGGTGGAGCCGGATGGGGCAACCTGTGGAATCGGTATCCGCTTGCTGCGGCTTGGGGTCTCACCGCGTGGGGCGTCAATCGTCTCGCTTACGGCTGGGGCTATTGGGGTTACTCGAATCCGTATTACTACGCCGATAGCTCGTACGGCTATGACTATTCACAACCGCTGGTGACTTATTCGGACAACGGAAGCTCAACGACCACTGCGACAACGTCGCCCGACACGGCGACGACAACGGATCAGCCTGCACCAACGGATGCAGGGCAGGCGTCTCTTGCCGAAGCTCGATTGGCATTTCATGACGGGGACTTCGCGCTCGCTCTCACGAAGCTCGACACGACGTTGAAGACGATGCCGCGCGACACCGCCGTTCACGAGTTGCGTGGCCTCGTGCTGTTCGCGCTCAAGAAATATCCCGAGTCTGCTGCCGCGACCTACGCCGTTCTGTCGGCTGGCCCCGGTTGGGATTGGACGACGATGATCAGTTTGTATGCCGATGCCACGACCTACACGAAGCAGCTCCGCACGTTGGAAGAATTCGCCAAGGCGAATCCAAAATCCCCGGATGCTCACTTTCTGTTGGGCTATCACTACGAGACTTGCAATCACGCCGAGTTTGCCTCGAAGCAATTCAAGCTGGCACAGGCGCTCTTGCCCGATGACAAGCTGCTCAAGCAGTTGGTCGCCATGACAACTCCGCCGGATGCCGCCAAGGAGTCGGAAGCGACTCCTCCCGAACCGGCCGCAGTGGCTCCTGAGAAGGTGCTCAAGAGCGAGCAACTCGTCGGCAACTGGAAAGCGTCGAACCAGGGTTCCGACTTTGAACTCGATCTCGCGAAAGACGGCAGCTTCACTTGGACGTACTCGCGAGGCAAAGAGAAGCAGTCGGTCAAGGGAGTCTTCGCCGTCGATCAGAACAACCTCGCTTTGGAAACGCATGATGGCGGCGGCACGATGCTCGCCGAAATCGACTTCGCGAATCCTTCGCAGTTCAAATTCAAAATGATCGGCGACGGCGAGAAGGATCCGGGCTTGGAGTTCAAGAAGAGCTGACTTGTTCGACTGTCTGACTTGCGACGATGTAGGGTGGGACAAGCTCGCTTCGAGCGCCGGCCCACCAGAA
>JAYVQJ010000185.1:0-2721 GCA_043777235.1 Planctomycetia bacterium | reverse complement strand
CTGAACAAAAGAGAGGTTGAGGAAAACATCGCTGGGAGATTCGCATTGGGGTGTATTGGAAAGATCCCTTTGGGAATGGAGTCCCAGCGATGCACCAGCACTTTACGTTTGAGGAGCGAGTTCGCCTAGAAGAACTCTTGGGTCAGCAGTGGTCTCAGGGCGAGATCGCCAAGGAGCTGAAACGCTCGGAGTCGACGATCAGCCGCGAGCTGTCGCGGCAGCGGTTGCGAGGGGTGTATTTGGCGAAGTTTGCACAAGCCGAAGCTCTGCGACGGCGTCGAGAACGACCGATCGTGTGCCAGATGGATCGCCCAGAAATTCGTGATGCCGTGCAGGACGGATTGATCCAACGTTGGTCACCGGACGAGATTGCCGGGCGGCTTCAAGAGCGGTTCCCGAAGCGGCCGGAGCAGCACGTCTCGGCGAGTTCGATTTCTCTCTGGACAAAAGGCCAAAGACCGCAACGCAAGCACTGGGAGCAATCTCTCAGGCGTCGCGGACGGCGACCGTATCATCCACGAAAGCCCACGAAGCATGGGTCGAAACCCATCCAAGACCGGCCCGCGATCATCGAACGACGTGGACGGCTCGGTGACTTCGAGGGCGATTTCGTGCTGGGCCTTCCCGGCAGCGGCGGGTTGCTCACGCTGGTCGATCGACGCTCACGCTTCCTGTGTTGGGAACTGGTCCAAAACAAAACCGCGCGGCATGTGCATCAGCCACTCAAACAAGCGCTCGCAAAACTTCCCGACGGACAACCGATGGGCTGATTTAGGTTGGTGATAGCATCGTCGATGGCGTTCAGACCGCCTATGAGTTCGGCGTCGATGGTGCGATTGTCGTCAAGGACGCGACCATTCATGCGGCCGACGTGATTTCGGATGGCGTGGTCACTACATCAAAGCGACTCTATGACGATGGGGTTGTCCTAGGACAAGACATAGTGCATGGAAGCAACTGGGCACTCCAGAAAGTTCAGTCAGCGGCTGGAATCGTCTCCAATTATTTCATCAACGAGGCACATAGTTCGGTTCTGGCTTCGGTCGATGTCAATATTCCCGCCAATGCAACGCTGTTGACGTTTGATCTGACCGTGATTGATTCTGGAAATAACGACAAACTTCTAATCGCGATTGGTGACGATTTGCTTGGTGAGATCGACTTAGACTTTTACAAGTCGATGGGCGTCGGAACAGTTTCATTTTGGGTTGGTGATCATGCTGGGGAACAAAACGCGACGCTCAATTTCTACATGCCGTCGGATTCACCGAGCACTGCGAAATACACGATCGGCAACGTGGCATTTGAATCCGCTAGGTCCGTCGTCCAACCAACCGATATTTCAGTCTCCCAAAATACCGTGTCGGAAAATCGACCAATTGGCACAACGGTCGGGATACTCGGCACCACCGATCTCGATACCGGCGATGCTTTCACCTACTCCTTAGTTGAAGGGGATGGCGGTGAGGAAAATGGTCTATTTCAAATTGAGGATCAGTTTCTAAGGGCGGCTGCCGTTTTCGACTTTGAGGAAAAGAACAGTTACCGAATTCGAGTTCGATCCACTGATTCGAGTGGCTTGTTCACTGAGAAGCAGTTCGTCATCACAATCACCAATGTTGTTGAAAGTGACGAACGCGTGGACGTGACCTATACCGCCAATGGAAACGCCAAGCTCACGGCAGCCGTGGTGAGCGGCCGATTGTAAGTCCGAGTCAACAATGTCTTGGATACTCGATTTGACAGCGTCGCTCCGGAGCGGATTCGGTCAATCACGATCACAGGTGGTACCGTAGGTGATTCCATCAAAATGACTGGGCTGCTGCCGAGCACGTACTCCAGCTTGACGAACATTTCGCTGAATGGCGGCGCTGGAAACGACACGATTATCGGCTCGGGTTTCGATGAAACAATCTCCGGTGGGCTCGGAAATGATTCGCTCAACGGCGCGGAGGGAGTCAACACGCTGGCGGAGTCTGGCAACGTCGCGTTCACGCTCACGAATACCCAACTCACGGGACTCGGAATGGACCGGCGCGAACATCTATTCCGACCGAGTCGATCACCTGACCAACGGCGGTGGAGCGAACGGTAGCACGAAGCTGATTGGAACTACGGTGAAGAACGATTCGGCCAACGACACAATCTCTGGCGGCGATGATCTCGACTGGTTCTTCCAATCCGGCAGTGACGTCCTCACCGATTTCGGTACTCCAATCCCCGAACGCAAAACGATGATTTGACGAAATCCTGGAAGGTGCCAACAGGCGTCCGAATAGCAAGAGGATCGTTTGACAGCCGTGCTGGGCGTGGACTATTTCGCGTCTCATGCAATACGCACACGAACTCTCAATTGCTGTTGCCGCTGTTCGTCACGCGGCGGAAGTTTGCCGCAATGTTCAACGCGCGATTCCGGCCGCGATGGAAAAGCAGGACAAGAGTCCGGTGACCATCGCCGATTTCGCCAGCCAGGCGGTCATCTGCCGAGCACTCGGCGAAGCGTTTCCAAACGATCCGATCATCGGCGAAGAAGACTCGGCCGAACTGCGTCTGCCGGAGAACAAACCGTCTCTCGACCGCGTTCAATCCGAACTCAGTCGCATCGGTGTGAACGGTTCGCCGGACGAAATCTGTCGCTGGATTGACCGAGGCGGCGCGAAGTCGTTTGGGCCGCGCTTCTGGACGCTCGATCCGATCGACGGCACGAAGGGCTTTCTGCGC
>JAYVQJ010000184.1:0-2721 GCA_043777235.1 Planctomycetia bacterium | reverse complement strand
TCGGCTCGTCACGCGGAGCGGTGACGGCTACGTAGCCATCATCGCTCCGCGTGATGAGCCGAGCGCTTCACACAGCGCAGTTATTTTCTGCGATCGGTCTAACCGGGGCTAGCGCCGCGCGGCTAATTTCTGCGATCCGTATCACATGTGCGGATCTTGCCGTGAAATACGGCCGATACAGTGACGATCTTTGACTGACACTTGGCCATTCAGTTTTCAGTATTCGCGATTCATTGCCATCACCGACACGATCACCTTTGCGACTCCAAAAACGCGATCACGTCACGCAGCTCTTGCAGCGTCATCCGGTCGGCCAGTTTCTCCGGCATCACGGAAATCTTTTGTGGGACGCGAGTCTCGATGTCGGCGGTCTTGAGTTCGATGAGTTGCCCCTCGGCGTTGCCGATGATCGTCTTCCCTTCGTTCTCGTGGACGATCATGCCGGTCACGACTTTGCCTTCCTTCGTCTCGAACGTCCACGAGACGAATTGCGGAGCGATCTCGCGGCTGGGTTCGAGGATCGACTGGATCAGTTGGATGCGATTCATCGTCCCGATGGCGCGTGATAAGTCGGGACCGACTCGGCCGCCTCGGCCGTCGATCGTGTGGCATTTGAAGCAGCCGGGGCCGTTGGGATGGAAGAAGATTCGGCGGCCGGCCGCCGGATCGACGTTGCCGCCGCGAGCGAGTTGGTCCATCCAGTCTTGGCGCGTCTTCGGTTTGTCATTCGTATTGAGCTTGAGTGACTGCGGCGGATCGAGTTTCGCTTCGGCAAATGCGAGCGCGAACTGATCGGCGAGATTCGCTCCGATTTCGCCGTCGGGCAGATTGATCAGCGTCTTGGCGATGTCGAGCACGCCGTCTCGCAGTTCCGCATCGTCGGCGATCAGCGGCCGAGCGGCTCGCAGAGCCTCGAACCGCAGCGGCATGAGGCTGCTGTTGTTCAAGAAGGTTCGCAGCAGTTTACGAGATGGCCCGCCGACCGGTTCCGTCTTGGCGACGGCGGCGAGGCCGACCATTGCTTCGGCTCGGAGTTGCACGTCGAGCTTGTCGTTCGCCACGAGTTCGCGCAGCAACTCGCTCGACACTTCCGGCTTCGCCGCTTGCAGAGTGCGAACCGTTTCGACGCGCAGCGGTTCGTTGTCCGACTTCAGCAAGCTGGCCAAGAACGGCGCGTCGAGCGATTTGTCGGTCGGCGAGACCAAGCGCAGGGCTTGTGCTCGGACGGCCGGAGAGCGTTTTTCGTCCTTGAGCAGCGGCACGACGTACTGGCCGGCCGGAGTCTTGTCGAAGTCTTCGGGCTTCTTGCCGTCGAGCATCTCCAGCGCGGCGAGCGTCGCGAGGAACAATTCCGGCGTCATCCCTTTGCCGTCGAAGACCGCTTCGACGCGCGGCTTGAGGTCCGTCAAGTTCTCCTCGGCCGCCCACTGCACGGCCAGCCGCCGCACGTCCGGATCGGGATCGGCCAACGCGACTCGCAACAACCGGTCTTCCTGCGGAGCCTGCTTCCGCGCCGCCAGCAACATCGCCTGCCGAACGCGCGGAGCACTCGCTTTCATTCCAGTCGCGTCTTCGGGATTGAGAAACTTTTTGTTCGTTGGAACCCCATCAGGGATGAGGTAGGTCGCCAAATCATCTTGCTTGAACCGATCCGCCAAAATTGCGACGACGAGCGAAAACACGAATGGATCGTCAACTGACAGGACCAATTTCAAAAACTGTTCATCGTCTTTTAGCTGCTTGTCTGTTTGCGTGAGCAATGGAAGCAAGCGGTAGGAATGTCGTTTGCTTGAAAACTCAGGCGATAGAAGTTCGGTCAACAGTTCGCGTGCTTCATCGACGCTGCTCTTCTTGATTCGTCGTTCCGCTTCCTTCGGATTCTCGTAAGAACTACCGCTGGCTGGTGCAGTGATCCAAAGATCCTGCCAGACTTGTCCAACTGGTGGTCCAGCTTGATAGGTGCGAGTCCAAAGTGCGCTCCAAACAAATTCTGTTTTGGCGTGCGCTGCACGCGGACCTTCACCGATTTTGGCGTCTGTGTTCTGACCTCGTGACTTCATTTCGGTCAGCTTTCGACCGATTGAACGAGCGGCAATGCGCCGGACATCACGCCTGGTTGACTCAAGCGATTTCATCATCTCGTCGAGCGTTTGGCCTTCGATCGTTGAGAGATCGACAACCGGCGTTTCGCAAGCTTTCTTCGGCGCGATCCGCCAAATGCGTCCGTGTCCGTGTAGCTTGTAGTCGCGGAGCACCCAGTCGGTGCAGAACAGCGAACCGTCCGGAGCGGTCGCGAGGCCGACTGGTCGAAAGTTTTCGCCGCCGGTGATGAGCGGTTCGGCGAGCGACGTGAAGCTCGTCCCCTTCGGTTGCAGACGGAAGCGGTCGATGCGGTGGTCGCCCCAGCTTGTGACCAGCAGGTTGCCGAGATACTCCTCCGGCAGTCCGTCCGATTCGTAGGCCAGGATGCCGGAGGGGGCTTCGCCGGTCCCCGCGACCATCGGCAGCGTGCCGGGAATCTCGCCGTTCCACGCCGTGAAGGGGTGCAGACCTTTGCGGCCGTTGCGGAAGCGGTAGCCGTAATCGCCGCCCGGAATCACATGCAGCAAGCGGCACGGCGGACGGCTGTCGGCATCGTTGTCCACGGTGAAGAGCCGCCCGAACGCATCGAAGCAGCTCGCGTGCGGATTCCAAAACCCGGTCGCGATCTGGCTCAGCTTG
>JAYVQJ010000183.1:0-10623 GCA_043777235.1 Planctomycetia bacterium | reverse complement strand
CGAACCGGACGCTAGCGCGTTCCGGCTGATTCACTACCTATTGTGTGCGTCAGCCGCCAACCAACAGGAATGGCGGAGAGCCGGAATTCCTCTGCGCGTGGCTCGCTGGGGAACCATGTTTTCCACGCCCAATCCCGGCGAACAGAGAACTTGACGCGAACGATCACGCGGGAGCCATCACGGCAATCACGGCTCTGCGCGACGGCTCGAAAGAAGTTCGTGGATTCGGCTACAGCGTTGAATGGAGACAAAAGCGATCGCGCGCGTTCGGCCGCAATCCATTCCCGGAGCGCATCTTCTTTGAGTCGCAAAATGATTTTCTCCGGCTCATCAACAAGCTGACGGAATTCGCCACATTCGTGGACGCGGTCGATCGACTGCGGGTCGAGTTCTCGGAACTCAACGAGTGGATTCGCTCGCACCGCCAACTGCTCGTCGAGGTCGCTCCTGATCTCGATGGCCTCCTGGAAGTGGTGCGTTATTTTCGAGCCAACCCACGACCGAACCGCTTCGCACGAGAACTGCCGTTGTCCGTCGATACCAAGTTCATCGAGCGACACGAACATGTCCTGCGCGACTGGTTCGATCTCGTTCTCCCACCCGACTCGATTCGCAGCGACGAGACTCACTTCGCCCGCCGTTACGGATTGCGATATTCCGAATTTCACGTCCTCACGCGGTTCCTCGACCTCGAACTGCAACGCGAATGGAATTGCCTGTGGCCCGAAATCTCGCTGCCCGTCAGCGCACTGGCAGAACTTCCGGTGCGAGATGCCGAAGTCATCATCGTCGAAAACAAAGTGACCCTGCTCACACTGCCGAGCCGGCGACGCACAATCGCATTCGGCTCGCTGGGTCGGGCCGTTACGGATCTACGATTCGTCCGCTGGCTGGCCACAACGCCGATCACCTACTGGGGCGATCTCGACGTTGAGGGCTTTGAAATTCTTTCCGCGCTCCGAGCCGATTTTCGCCACGTCGTCAGTCTGCTGATGGACCAGGACACGCTCACTCGGCACCGCTCACTCGCCGTCCCTGGCACCGGCCGCCAACCACCTCCGCCGCCGCACCTGACTTCTTCCGAGTTGCTCGCCTTCGGCATCTGTCGCCAAGAAAACCTCCGAATTGAGCAAGAACGCCTGCCGCAGTCCGATTTTCTTGGTCTGACTGAGAATTCATCGGAATGACTTCGTCATCGGGATTCTCGGTCAGAGCTGAGTGATGATTCGTGACGAGTTGCGCTATGACGACTTGGGCGAACGGTGGGATGACTACATCTCGCGCGAGCAAGCGGAGGCTCATCCCGAATGGCTCGCGAAGGACGATCGGGGCCGTCCGCGCCGCTTTGCGAATCACAAGTCGATCAAGTTCTGCACGAATGAGCCGGCACTCGTTGAAGCGTTTGCGGCCAGCGTGATTGCCATTTTGGACAAGTACCCGGAGCGGCGTTGCGTGTCGATCTCGGCCAGCGACGGCGGCGACTTTTGTCAGTGCGAGAAGTGCCTGCCGCTCATCGCGAAAGACCCGCATGGCAGGCCGTCATACTCCACATTGATGGTGCGGTTCTATGACGAAGTCGCTCGCCGAGTGGCGGTGAAGCACCCGCAGCGACTGGTCTGCGGGCTGGTCTATTACAACTACATGTACCCGCCGCAGCCACCCAACGAAAAACTTGCGGCCAACTTGTGGCTCGATTGGGCACCGCTCAATTACTACGGCTGGGGACTGGCGAAGCCGGTCTATCGCGACGAGTTCCAGCGCGTGGCCGAGGGCTGGCGCGCGGTCACGCCGAACTTCGCGTATCACAACTACTCGACCTGGATGCGCTCATTCAATGGCGCTCCGCTGCCAGTCGGCCGCGACATCCTGAAGCTGGAACTGCCAACGCTGCATCAAGCCGGCGCTCGCGCGGCCAACATGGTCGGACTCGGAGCATGGGGCTACGGCGCACCGACGAATTACATCCTCGCCAAGCAGATGTGGAACCCCCGCGTCGATGTGGACCTGCTCTATCGTGAGTGGTTGCAACGCGCCTACGGCCCCGGCTGGGAGTCGATGGACGAACTCAACCGGCTGCTGGAAACGCGGATGATGGCCTACAAAGCGCGCGAGTCACCTGTCTATCGCGGCCAGAACTACGAAGTGAACCACGAACTCATCTCTGCTGTGCATGCTCCGGCCTTCGCGGACATGGAGCGCCTCTATCTCGCCGCTCTCGCCAAAACCGAAACGGAATCGCAACGCCACCGCCTGGAGATGTTCGGCGAGAACCTCATTGTGTTGCACCACGACCTGCGCCAAGCTGGTCTGCTGGACAATGCAACGACCTCGACCTTCGCTCGTGACGACGAGGCGTATCAAAAGTTTCTCGCCGCCACGGAGTTTTCAATCGCGCTGTATCGCACGAACGACAAACGATTCCTCGGCCCCATCTGGAAGGGCGAGTGGCGCGGCGACTGAATTGCTCAAGCCGCCGTGTCCGAGCATCTTGAGTTCAAGGGCACGGAAGTCATCTGGGACTATTTCAAGTCGCACCCGAAGCCCTGAGTCGGACACAAACGCGCATCGCGATACGATCCAACCGTATCGCGCTTGTCGCAACTGAAACGCCGATCCCTTGCCTGAGAGCCGATTCGTCATGAACAAGATCCTCGTCCTTTTCGATTCACGATCCGGCCATACGGCGCGCATGGCGGCGCTCGTGGCTCGAAGGAGCGGGGAGCATCGCCGACACCGAGGTTCGACTCCGCTCGATGGACGAGGCGACAGTCGATGATGTCGTCTGGTGCGAGCAAGCGTTGCGGCATCTGGCGATCGACGGCAAGGTGCTGCGTGGTTCGCACGATCGCGGGAAGGGTCTGGGACCGCTGACGCTGGTCAGCGTGTGGGCCACGGAACAGGGCATTTCGCTGGGCCAATTGGCGGTCGAGGAAGGTTCCAACGAGACCGCCACCATCGGACCTCTGCTGTCGATGTTGGCGTTGAAAGACTCGGTCTTGAGCCTCGATGCGGCCGGCACTCAGAAGGAAATCGCCGCGCAGATCATCGCTCAAAAGGGGGAGTATGTGCTGGCTCTGAAGGCCAATCATCCGACGCTGTACGCCGAGGTCACGGACTACGTCAGCGAGCACATGGCCGACGACTTCGCACGTGTGCCGGTCAGCCGTCATGTGGAAGAATCGAAATCTCATGGACGAGTGGAGACGCGCACCTATTATCAGTTCCTCGCCCCAGCCACGCTGACCGATCGCGAGGCTTGGGCCGGCCTGCGCACCATCGGCGTCGCGATCCGCGAATGCACCGAACGCGGTCAGACGACTTGCGAGGTGCGCTACTACCTGAGCAGCCTCAAGAAGCACGCTCGCCCGTTCGCGGCGATCGTTCGCAAGCACTGGCGAATCGAGAACAGTTTGCACTGGAGCCTCGACGTGACGTTCCGCGAAGACGCCCTTCGCACGCGAGCCCGCCGCACCGCCACCAACCTCGCGTGGCTGCGTCGCATCGCCCTGACTTTGCTCAAACAACACCCCGGACCCCCACGACAATCCCTCGCCTCCAAACGCCGAAGAGCCGCTTGGAGCTTCGACGACCTACTCCAAGTCCTCACCGCACAAGCCTGTTAGTTCGCGTTAGCCCTGCGTTGTCCCAGGTGATTTCCACGTCCTTCTTCTGCTTCGGCCCTGGAGTGCTTCGACCATCAATCACATCGCGTTACGGTGACGAGCCAACATCACGAACTTCGCGGAAGATTGGGCGTTCGGTTCCGATCAAGTTTGGCCTTTGGAGTACTTCTTCAGATACTCAAGGACGCTGAGTTTCTTCACCGTGTTGCCGGAACTCATGTAGCGGATGGAGCCAAAGATCGAACGCTCCGGTCCCCATGGGCGATCGTAGCGGCCGAGTACCCAGAAGATGCCGGAGTACGAATTCGGGTTGCGGCCGTCGAGAGCGTATTTGTTGTTGAGCTCGATCATCACCTCCAGCGCGTCGCGCGGAGTCGCGGTCCATTCGAGAATCTTCTTGCCCCACAGCATTCTCAGGTAGTTGTGGATGCGCCCCTCGCGAACCAGTTGCGTTTGCGCGGCGTTCCAGAGCGGGTCGTGCGTCGCAGCGGCGGCGAATTCCTCCAGCGAATAGTCGAACTGGCGGGGATCGCGCTCATGTTTGGCGAGCGTTGCCTGTGCCCAATCCGGCAGCGATTCATACTGGTCGTAGTCGTCGCGATGCGAGGTCATGTTGTAGCCCAGCTCGCGCCAAGTGATGAACTCGTCGAGCCACGACTCCGCACCGGAACTCGCGCCCCACCAGCCTTCACGCTTGCCGCCGGTTTTCTCGCCGAGTGACGCGGGCGACCATCCTTCCCGCGACATCAATTCGTGAAACAACTCGTGCGACGAGATGTGGCCGAAATGCAGATACGGCGACAGTCCGCTGCGATTGTCGGCATCGGGATCGTTGGCTCCCGCCGCGTACTGGGGCAGGTGTTGGTCGAGGAACTTCGTCAGTCGTCGTCGCGCCTCCATCACTCCACCTCGTTGTGCGACAACGCCAACTGAGTGATCAATCGGTAGTGCCGCGAGTTCGCGTGCATCGCCCGCCAACAGCTTTGACGAAGCGGCTGGCCAACGATCGCGGATTTCTCGTGGCAGCGACTTCAGAGGCGGAAGCACGACGCCTGCCAACGGTTCCGCTTTCGGAAACGAATCGAAGTGCTGCGGTAATTCCTTCTGCAAGAACGCTCGAAAGGAAAACGCCGTCGTGAAGACGCGCTCGGTCGCTCGCAGTGGCAGCAGTCCGTTCGAGTCCACCGCTTCGAGCTTCACTGGCAGTCGCTTTGCCGCCGACTCGATCATGCGCGGCAAGAAGAAACACGGAAAGTCATCCGTCACGACAACGCAGGCTTGCTGAGCCAACGCCGCGAGCAGTCCCTTGTCCGCATCGCCAGTCGGCTCGACGTATGGAAAGTAAACGATCCCACGGTTCTTCAAGGCGGCGATCCGTGCGGCGTTGTCCGCCATGCCGTCGATCACGAACCGATGAATGCGGTCGCTCGCCCAGCGATAGCCAATCCGCAACGGCTCAAAAATCACGAGCGGCTTCCGCAGCTCAACCGCCCATTCGACCGCTCGCTGCAATCCAAAGTTCGACGACGTGCGCCGTGAAGCGATCATCCAATACAGCACAAAGTCGCCATCGGCACGAACAGGCGCGGAGTTGCCACTTTGAATTCGGATTTCTGGAACGGAGTCGTCGTTCATCAGGAGTTCAATTCCCAAATTGTGAAATTCAAGACGGCGGCAAACGTGGACCAAGCCAAATACGGCAGCATCAGAAATGTGGCTGCGACGGATTTTCTTCGGAACGCAACGACTGTCGCAACGATGGCGAGCCAAAGTACGACGATCTCGACAACAGCCATTCCCGGCTGCCGCATCCCGAAGAACACGATGGACCACAACACGTTGAGCGCGAGTTGAATTCCAAACCAAGTCAGCGCTGGTCGCGACGCAGACCAACCGCCTCGACGCCACACGAGCCACGCGGAGAACGACATCATTAAATACAGGACCGACCAAACGGGACCGAAGAGCCAATCGGGCGGATTCCAACTCGGCTTGGCCAGCGTTTGATACCAGCCGCCGACCGACGTGGTGGTCGCGGCGGCACCCAGGCCGGCGGCGGCAAAGCACGTCGCGATGAAGCCCAGCAGCATGACCACTTGGCGCAAAACAGTCGGTTGCCAGGTTGTCGCCGTTGTTGATTGACGAGCGGCGTTCGCAATGCCGTTCAGCATGCCGCCGAACAGGAATTCGTGCAGCGGGTAGATCGTGTACCAATAGGCCAAGCCTGTCAGACCGACCGGGTCGAAGATCGCTGTCTGCCGAATCAGCGAACCTTTGCTGGTCGGTTCGACTTCAAATTCGAGCCACGCTCGGCCGGGGAGTTTCATCTCGGCCACCAGTCGCAGCCGACGATTGGGTTCGAGAGATTCGACGCGCCAACAATCGACGGGATCACCGACTCGCAGATCAACCGGGTCGCGACGTTCACGCCTCATGCCGACGCCGCCGACCAACAGATCGAGCCAGCCTCGAACTCGCCACAGCCAGTTGCCGTAGTACCACCCGGTTCGCCCGCCGATGCTCTGAATCGGTGCGAACGCCGCTTCGATCGGCGCAGCCACTTCGACAGAGCGAGAATCGACCAGCCGCGTTCCGAATCGAACGCCGCCCCAACGCTGGGGGCGTCCCGATGAACTGAGCGCGTCGGACCAACGTGTCGCCGTCAATTCGTGATCTTCATTGACCAGCGCGCGAGCGATCGCGTCGCTCACGCCGCGTGGCTGAATCGCGAACACGTCGCGAGCGTGCGTGTTCGTCACGACGGTCGGATTTCGCAGGCTGTCCACCAGCTTGCGGCCCACGCGCGCGTAAACCGGAGTCACCAGCCCCAGCCACAAGCTCGACAGTCGCGGCGACAGAAACGGCACCGAGATCATCCAGCGTTTCAGCCCGCGCTGCCGAGCGTACTCCTGCATGATCTCGCGGTACGACACCTGATCCGGGCCACCGATTTCGAAGATGTCGCTCGGACCCTGTGGCAAGTCGATGGCCGCCAGCAGGTAGCTCAACAAGTCTTCGATCGCGATCGGCTGCGACGGTGTCGAGACCCATTTCGGACAGAGCATCACCGGCAGCTTCTGAACGAGGGCGCGAATCAACTCGAACGATAGACTGCCCGAACCGATCACAATCGACGCGCGGAATTCGATGACTTGCGCTCCCGACTCGCGCAGGATCTGTCCGACCTCTTGCCGGCTGCGCAGATGTTTTGAGAGCGCCTGCTGCTCTTCACCCAAGCCACCCAGATAAATGATGCGTCGCACTCCGTTCTGCTTCGCCGCTTCGGCAAAATTGCGTGCGGCAATGCGATCCTCATCCTCGAAGTCTTTACCCGTTCCCATCGAATGCACGAGGTAGAACGCCGTCTCGACTCCGTGCAGCGCGGTCAGCAACGTCTCTGGCTGCAACACGTCGCCAGCGACCACTTCCGTCAAGGGGCCAACTCGCGACTGCAAGAACTCCGGACGCCGAGCCAGACAACGAATGCTCAGCCCCCGTGACTCCAACAACGGAATCAAGCGACCGCCAACGTAGCCTGTGCCGCCAGTGACCAAAACTCGGGAATGATTTGTCATCGCACGGCCTCGTTCGCGAACGTGAGCGGATCATATTTCGTCAAAATGAAAACACCTGAGCCGAACGACGGCTCAGGTGCTCTCGCGGAGTGAGCTGGGAACTCCGAAAAGTTCCAACTCTGGGCATCAGACTTGGAAGCCTCACTTTCGGCAAGGAGCCGCGACCATCGTGTAGGTGACGCGGCCACTGGTCGGGCAAACGTGCGCGACGTAATTTGGTTGTCGAGACGAGCACGGCGCGGTTCGTGATTCCTCGAATGCGACACGGACTCATTCATCCGACAGCTCGTGGATCGTGTTGTGAACGACCCCGGTAACCGGTTTGTCGTCGGCCGAGCGGAGCGCGTATTTGATTTCCATGCACCAAGTCGGGCGCAGGCCGGGGATGTCGAGCGTCAGCGTCTTGCCATCCGCCGACAGTGAAGCACCGCGAATGTTGAGCGGCTTCTCGTCGAAGTGTTCGGAGCCATATTTCGCAGTCCGTTTGAGCGACCACGTTTTGATTTGCACGTTCTTCGGGTCGAGCGACAACGGATCGAGCGGCTCGGTGAAGGTGAGCTTCAGGCCAGACTTCGTCGCATTCAAACCGACGGGCAAGTGCATCGGCTGGCCGGTGGCTCGCAGGCGGTACAGCCCGCCGGGATGAGTCGCACTTCCGGCCCACGAGAACATGCCGCACAGGTAAAGCTGGCCGTCGGTCGGATGAAAGCGACCGCGCATCACGCCGGTCGGGAACGGTGGCAGCGGCAGTTCGATCATGCCGCCTTGCATCCGAGTGGCATGGGCTTCCAGCCCGTGCGTCTTTGGTTCTTTTTTTGGCACGGGCTGGAAGCCCATGCTACGAGCGACTCGTTCGTGAGGCACGACGAAGACTTTGCCGTAGCCATACGACAGATTCAGCAATGAGCCGTTCAACGGTCCCCAGCGGTCGCTCGTGACCCACAGCAATTCCGCCGGCGAGCGGTCGAAGGCGTTTGTGATCCAGCACAGCGGCGGTTCCATCGCCGAATCCGACGCATCAGTGACGTCGGTGTAGCCGAACATGTTGCCGTAAAACTTCGGCTTGCCGGAGGGATCGAGCGTGACCCAGTTGATGCGATTCTTCGGGTTCCAAAAACCTTCCTGATCGGTGACGACGAACGAGCCATCGGGGTTCAGACAAACTCCGTTCGCCGCGCGAAAACCGGTCGCGAGGATGTCGGTGCGCGAACCGTCGCGGCTGACTCGCAGCAGCGTGCCGTGATGCGGCACGACCGCCTTCAACGCGTGTCGGCCCGACTTGGCGTAATAGAAATTGCCCTCGGCATCGGTTTGCAGTCCCATCGCGAATTCGTGGAAGTGCTCGGTGACTTGATGGTCGTTGTTGAGACATTCATAGAAGTCGGTCTCGCCGTCGCCGTTCAAGTCGTGCAGCACCGCGAGTTGATCGCGGCAGATCACATGAATCTTGCCGTTGACGATCTTCAGACCGAGCGGCTGGAAGAGACCGGTCGCGATGCGCTGCCAACGGAGCGTGCTCGACTCGGATGCCACGATCCAGACATCGCCGTCCCAGGAACAGACGGCGATGCGGCCATCGGGAAAGAAATCGAGACCCGTGAATCGCGTCTGGGCCAGCCACGGATTCGATTCGGGCGCTGTCAGCACATCGACGGCAAACGGCCCATTGTCGGGACCGATCGCGGCGCGAGTCTCAAGCTTCTGCGGCCACCGCGCTGGCCCGCCTTTTGTCAGCGAGGTCAGATCAAAGTCTGCGTCTTGCACGATCACATTCGTCGCATTTCTCCCATCGTTCGCCGTCCAGACGGTGAACTTCAGCGGCTCCTTGCCGGCGGGAATCTTCAGTCGCAATGGCCCCTCATCCGCCGACCAAACAACCGGCGTGTCTCGCGGAACAATTCCGGTGAGAGGCCGAGTGCCCGACGAAATCAGCCGGAACGCGCTAGCGTCCGGTTCGGAACGTCGATCGACTCTCGAACCGGACGCTAGCGCGTTCCGGCTGATGCCCGATGCGCGATCATCTTCCGGAGTCCCCTTCGACGTCTCGGCGATCTGCAATACAAGTTCTCGATCGCGCGGCCCGATGTTGAACGTGCGCAGAAACGACGGCGCACCGGTCGGTTCGTCGCCTATCGACAAGCGAGGCGATTCGAGCACATCGGTGTTGCCGATCGAGTACGACAGCACGACCTGCTGCCCGTGGTGATACAGCCCGCGGAACTTTCCCCAGTCGCGCGGCAGCGGGCCGTAGCGCCGACCGTCGCGGCCCTCGACGCGCTGATCATCGCGAAACGAACCATCCGCCGGATTCGCCCAGCCCGGCCCCGTTGAGTTGGCAAACGCGATCTGGCCGACGACGCGCGGATGAATCTGATGCTCGCCGTTGAACTGAATGCCGCGCCAGTCGATGAAGTTCTCCGTCGTAGCCGAGTCACTCCGTGACTCTTTGCCAAGCGTCGCCAGGTCCGGCCCCAGCGACGATGGTTTTCCGTCCCCGACCGAATGGCACTTCGAGCACGCCATGTGGTGCTGAAAGAACACCACCGCGCCGCGAATCGCATCCCCGTCTTTCCGCGCGAGTGTCGCCAATTCCGCTGCTGGCAACCGCCGCAAGTCCTCATCCAATGTCTGCGCCGCAACCGGCGAAGACACCGCGACGATCGCGATCAGCAACAAGTTGAGAGTCACGCATTGCAAAACCGAATTCATCTCCAACCCTTCCTCGAAATTCTTGAATGACCAAATGGCTGATGAATGTCTCGCGACTTGTGAACGAGCCGCAAGTCGTTTCGTGAGCCGGAACGCGCTAGCCGGGATTATTCACGGACACCACATGGGGGAGGCCTGGTGCCACAAACTAACCCGACGCGCAAGCGAGGCCAAGGCGTGACGATGGCCTCGCTTGCGCGTCGGGTTGGTATGAGTCGGTGCGCATTTCGGGCTAGCGACCGGGTTCCAAGTGACTTTCCAAAAGCCATAGGGTCTTATCGAGTTCGCAGGAAACGCCCGTGAAAAGGTCGGCTGTGCCGGCGTCGTCTAATTCCGTCGCGTCATCAATGGCGGCTCGCACAGAATGGCCGATTGTCGCGACGGCGGTGGAGAGTGCATCGATGTGAGCGTGACCGCAAATGATCTCCAACGGGTATTCGGCCAGCTTTGAACGCTTGGAAACGATTTGAATCGTTGCTTCGGCGATGCCTCCCAGCGCGGCGACACGCTCGGCCACGTCGTCGATGTGCTCGTCGAGCCCCTCGGCGATTTCGTCGAACAGCCGGTGCAAGGCGATGAAGTTCGGGCCGCGCACGTTCCAGTGAGCCTGCTTTGCTTGCCGCTGCAAGTCCACCAGGTCCGCCAGCCGCTCGTTGAGCAGCCGGACTAATCGCTCTCGCTGTTGAAGTGGGATGTCGATTCTCGTGAAGTGCATG